>JBFJYC010000065.1:0-13272 GCA_041622815.1 Spongiibacteraceae bacterium
GCACCGACAAATCCACCGACCGGGCACGGTGTACAGCATCGACCGCGATATCACAGGCAGAATTGCCACAGCCGACAATCAACACCCGCTGGCCTTCAAATACCGAGGCTTCACGGTAACTGGCGGCATGCATTATTTCGCCGCTAAAAGCCCCCTTGATAGCGGGCGCGTTCGGTTTGTGCAGGGTGCCGTTGGCAATCAATACACCCTTAAAATCTTCGCTCTTCTGTTCACCGCCAGTCTCGCTGGTTAAACGCCAGCCGCCACTCTCCAGCGGCTTGAGGTCGACGACCCGGGTATTGAAACGATAGTGATCGTAAAGTCCGAATTTGTCGGCAAAGGCGCGGAAGTATTCACGCAGCTCGGAATGATGCGGATACGGTGCGCCGTCCGGATCCATCGGAAACTCTTCAAACTCGGTCATATGGCGCGATGAAATCAAATGCGCCGACTCATACATTGTGCTGTGGGGGTTATCGATGTCCCAGAGGCCGCCGACATCGCTGTTCAGCTCAAACCCGGTGAAGGGAATATCGTATTTGGCCAGATTGCGGGCCGCCGCCAAGCCCATCGGTCCCGCCCCTATTACTGCATACATAATCCGGTCTCTTCGGTGTTATTCTTCCAGCCCGTAACCATAGCCCATGCCATTGTCGGCGTATTGGCTTTTTAAGGACCGGCTGCGGTTAATACGGGACCGCACAGCTGACTTCAGGATCTTTTGATACACCAATGAGCAATCAGGCCACCGTCACGCTGCAACTGACGCAGGCACTTCTGCAAGCCGCCGAACGCGACGGCGTGAAACTTTCACCGGATTTGCTGGCGCGGATTCCTGAGTCCGGCCGCACGCCGATCGACATTCAGGACGCACTCTGGGACGCGCTGTGCAGCGCCAGCGATGACCCGCTGTTCGGCCTCAAACTCGGGCTCACCTTTCAACCCGGGCACCTCGATATCATCGGGCTCATGCTAATGAGCTGCGAAAACCTTGGTGAAGCCATCGAAGTACTGCTCGATTACTACCCGCTGGTGGGTGATGCGGCCGATTTTGAATTAGTCAACGACGGTGCCGACTGCCTGCTGGTGTACCGCCCCGCCTATACCGTGCAACAGGCGCAGCGGGTAGACGCTGTCATCGCCTGCGTACTGAATCTGGCGCGCTGGATTACCGGCAATCGCTTTATGCCGCAGCGCATCGAATATGCTGCCGGCGCACAGACAACCGCTAAAAATTACACAGACCTGCTGCAGACCAGCTGTATATTCAACGCGGGAAAAAACGCCGTTAAATTTCCGCGCGACGCGCTCAGTATCCCGCTTATTCAGGCCAATCCGGCTATGTGCGGGCACCTGCGGCAACTGGCTGATACGGCACTGGCGCGGCTTGAAATCGATAGTCTGGCAGTGATAGTGCAGGAAACTTTGCGTCAACGGCCGAATTGGGGGCGCGATAGAGTCGCCGAGCAGCTCGGTATGAGTGGCCGCCACCTGATACGCCGGCTGCAGGAAGAAGGCACCACTTACCGCTTGCTGCGCAGCGGTATACTGCGGCAGCAGGCCGAGGAATATCTGGCCGCCGATCGCGATAGCATCGCTGAGATCGCAGACAAGCTGGGCTTCTCTGATGTCAGCGCTTTCGTCAAAGCTTTCAAGCGCTGGACCGGCACCACACCGGCGCTGTTCAGAAGCAACAGCCAATAATAAAGGGAGTCAGCGCATGGGTATTACCGTCACCCCCACCGGTCAGGCCTGCGGCGCTGTTGTCACCGGCGTCGATCTCACCAAGCCGCTGTCAGTAGATACGGTCGCAGAATTGCGCGCCGCCTGGCTGGAGCATCACGTGCTGGTGTATCCGGATCAGCCTATGTCGGACACCGACCTTGAGCGTTATTCGCTGTATTTCGGTCCCTTTGGTAACGATACATTCTTTGGCTCCATCGATGAGCACGAACATATCGCTGCGATTCAGCGCAACGCCGACGAGACAACACCGCTGTTTGCCGACAACTGGCATACCGACTGGAGTTTTCAGGCCTCGCCGCCGGCGGCGACCTGCCTGTTCGGTATTACCATCCCGCCCCACGGCGGCGATACCTTATTTGCCAATCAGCACAAAGCCTACGAAGAAATGCCGCCAGAACTGCGGGCGCGGGTTGAAGGGCTCGTCGCCATCCACTCCGCCGAACTCGGCTACGCACCGGATGGCAAATTCGGCGATCAGGATCAGAGCAGCGGCCGCAGCATGAAAATTCTGCCGTCTGAGGAAGCCCGTAAACAGCAGCGCCACCCCTTTATCCGCATCCATCCGGAAACCGGCAAGCCGGCGCTATACAGCACCTTTGGCTATATCACCGGTTTTGAGGGCATGGATAAGGAAGAAGCGGATGCGCTGTTGATCGAGCTCTATATTTATCAGGGCTCGGAACAGTTTATCTTCCGCCACAAGTGGCAGAAAAATATGCTGGTGATGTGGGATAACCGCAGCGTGCTGCATTGCGCGACCGGCGGCTACGAGGGCTATGACCGGCTGCTGCACCGCACCACCATCGCTGAGCGGGCCGCGCATTAAGCCGGCGAATATTGCAAACCGCTAGGGTAAATCGTCGACCGGCACGCCTTCCTTCTCAGGAATAATCAGATCATCGCGGGATATGCCCATCGCCAGCATCGCGGTGGCAGCGACATAGATCGACGAGTAGGTGCCGACCACAACACCGATCAACAGTGTCAGCGAGAAACCGCGAATCATATCGCCACCCACCAGAACCAGCGCCAACAGCACCAGTATGGTGGTAAATGACGTCACCATGGTGCGGCCTAGGGTTTCGGTCAGTGAAATATTGATCACCCGCTCCGCATCGCCGACCCGCAGCTTGCGAAAATTTTCGCGGATGCGGTCGGATACGACGATGGTGTCGTTCAATGAATAACCGATCAGCGCGAGCAACGCGGCGAGTACGGTGAGATCAAAATCCCAACCCGCCATTGAAAAAATGCCGACACAAATTAAAACATCGTGAAACACCGCGGTAACCGCGCCGACCGCAAATTTAAACTGGAAACGCATGGCGATATAAATCATCACCACGCCCAGTGCCAGTAGCAAGGCCATACCACCCTGTTCGCGCAGCTCTTCGCCCACCTGCGGACCGACAAATTCGATACGCTGTAGCACAACGCCGGTATTCGCTTTCTCGGTCAGCAACGCCAGCAACTCATTGCCAAGCTGCGGTGTATTGCTTTGCGGCAGGCGCACCAGGACATCGGTTTCCGAACCGAAATTCACCACTACCGCCTGCTCATAACCACCTGCTGACAGCGTGTCGCGAATTTGCTGTAGCGGCACCGGCTCGTCGTACAGCACCTCAACCAAGGTACCGCCGGTAAAATCGAGACCAAAGTTAAGGCCGCGGGTCATCAGCGAACCGAGGCCGGCGATGATCAGGATCAGCGAGAAGACCGCTGCGATCCGGCGTACGCCCATAAAATCAACAATTTTCCGTTCATTCATAATCTTTCTGTCTCAGTATGCTTGCTGCGTTGTCGCGATATCGCGCGGGCACCGCAATCAGATATGTAACTTCCTGACCTGGCGGCCACCGTAAATCAGGTTGACCAGCGCGCGGGTACCCATAATGGCGGTGAACATCGATGTGACAATGCCCACCGACAGCGTTACCGCGAAGCCGCGCACGGGGCCGGTACCGACCGCATACAGAATCACCGCCACCAACAAGGTGGTGATATTGGCGTCGAGGATGGTGACAAAGGCGCGGGAAAAGCCGGAGTCGATGGCCTGCTGCGGCGGTAATTTATTCGCGATCTCCTCGCGGATACGCGCAAAAATCAGCACGTTCGCATCCACCGCCATACCCACCGTCAGCACAATACCGGCGATTCCCGGCAGCGTCAGCGTCGCCGATAAAATCGACATTA
The DNA here is from genome assembly GCA_041622815.1 of Spongiibacteraceae bacterium. Classification (GTDB taxonomy): domain Bacteria; phylum Pseudomonadota; class Gammaproteobacteria; order Pseudomonadales; family Spongiibacteraceae; genus JBFJYC01. Next base: position 3,940 of record JBFJYC010000065.1, read on the forward strand.
TCGATATCAGCAATACCATGTTCACACTCAGCGCCACCACCGCACAGGCACCGAACACCCGGTAGTACGCCACCATAAACAGTGCCACCAGCGTGAGACCTATTTGTACCGAGCGCACACCGAGCGCGATATTCTCAGCCCCCAGTGATGGCCCGACGGTGCGTTCTTCCACAAAGTCGACCGGCGCGGCGAGGGCACCGGCGCGCAATAGTAAGGCGAGCTCTGACGCTTCTGCGGGGTTATCGAGACCGGTAATCCGGAACTGCACACCCAGCGCATCGCGAATGGTGGCGAGGCTGATAATTTTCTTTTCGTCGTATGGAATACGCAGCACCGTTTCAACACCGGCTTCATCCGTGGTGTAGCGGGTGCGGCTTTTGCGCTCGATAAACAATACACCCAGACGGCGGTTGATATTGTGGCGGGTGATGCGGTGCATCAGCGTACCGCCCTCGCCGTCGAGGGTGATATTGACCTGCGGCTGACCGTTCTCATCGAATCCGGACTGGGCATTGGCAACCCGCTCACCGGTAATAATTATTTCGCGCTCCAGATAGGCGCTGGGCTCACCGCGGTCGGGAGAGCGGAACTCAAACTCCTCGCGACTGGCCGGGCTCGCATCGAAAGCTGCCTCCAGACGAAATTCGAGGTTGGCGGTCTTGCCCAGAATGCGCTTCGCCTCGGCGGTGTCCTGTACGCCGGGTAATTCCACCACGATACGGTTGCGGCCCTGCCGCTGCACCAGTGGTTCGGCGACACCGAGTTCGTTCACCCGGTTGCGCAGCGTGGTCAGGTTTTGCGATACCGCATAGTCTTCAAACTCTTTGATTTTGGCATCGCTGATGGTCGCCATCAGATAGAAAGCACCATCGCGGTCTTCCGTGCGCCGCATCAGCTCCGGCCAGCCTTCCCGCACCACCTTGCTCGCTTTATCACGCAGTTCGGCGCTGGTGAATTTACCGATGATCTGACCGCTACCGTCTTCGGCGACGCTGACAAAACCGCGGATACGCTGCTTGCGCAGTTCACGCTTGATCGCGGTGGTAAAGAATTCGCGGCGCTTCTCAACCGCATTGGCGATATCCACTTCCAGCAAAAAATGCACACCGCCACTGAGATCCAGACCGAGCTTCATCGGCTGACCGCCGAACTTTAACAGCCAGTCCGGAGTGGTCGGCGCCAGATTCAGCGCCACAATAAAACCGTCACCCATGGCGCGTTGAATCAGTTTCTGCGCGCGCAGCTGCTGCTCCTTGTCGCGCAGCCGCAACATACCGCGGCGCCCGTCCGGGCTGATCTCACCGCCGAAGCTTTCAATGCCTTCGCTTTGCAGGGCCTCAGCGGCTTTGGTGAGCGAGGCTTCCCGCAGCAGCGAACCGCTGTTCTCACCGGTAATCTGAATCGCCGGATCCGGCGCGTAAAGATTCGGTGCCGCATAAAGAAAGCCGAACAGTGCGACAGACAGTACCAGCAGGTATTTCCAGAGGGGATATCGATTCAGCATGGATTGGGGACTTTTGTTGGGTTATGGCGCAAAAAAGGGCCGCATTATAGCAGTGAAAAGCGGCGGTGTTGGGCTATCCGGGCTGGTGTTCAATCCAGCCAGACCCGGGCATTGCGGAACAGCCGCATCCAGCCACTATCCTCGCCGGCAGCGGCCGGCAACCAGGAATTGGTGACCGCGCGGTACACACGTTCAGGGTGCGGCATCATGATGGTGACGCGGCCGTCGTCGCTGCAAACACCGGTCAGGCCGTCCGCCGAACCATTGGGATTAAACGGATAGCGCTCGGTGGCGGCGCCGGCGTTGTCGACAAAGCGCATTGACGCCTGTGTTGTCGCCGCAGAGCCCGCACTGAACTCGGCGCGGCCTTCACCGTGGGCAACCGCTACCGGCAGTTTCGAGCCGGCCATACCCGCCAGCAGTATCGACGGCGAATCCAACACTTCAACCATCGCGGCACGGGCCTCAAACTGCTCCGACTGATTGCGCACAAACTGCGGCCAGTGTCCGCTACCGGGAATCAACTCACCGAGGCCGGACATCATCTGGCAACCATTGCAGACCCCGAGCGCAAAGGTATCGCCGCGATTGAAGTAGTCCGCAAACTGGTCCCGCGCCCGGGCATTAAACAGAATCGACTTGGCCCAGCCCTGCCCGGCACCGAGGACATCACCGTAGGAAAAACCGCCGCAGGCGACTAAACCGCGGAAGCGCTGCAGCTCGATCCTGCCGCTGAGGATATCGGTCATATGTACATCCACGGCAGCGAAACCGGCACGGTCAAACGCCGCCGCCATTTCCATTTGCCCGTTGACGCCCTGCTCGCGCAGGATCGCGATCTCCGGCCGCGCACCACGACTGATATAGGGCGCACAAATATCGTCGTTGGCATCAAAGCTTAATGACACCGAAATACCGGGGTCATCGGCCTGAATATTGTCAAACTCCTGCTGCGCGCAGTCCGGGTTGTCACGCAGCGCCTGCATCCGGTAACTGGTTTCCGCCCAGCGTGATTGCAATTGTGCGGCGTTCTCAGTCAGCACAAGCTGCGCACCATTGTTAACGGTGAGCCTCCGGTCAGTGACGGCCGCACCCAACACATGGCTGACCGCAGCCAGGCCGTGCGCGGCCAGCACCGCCTTAACTGCGTCGGTATTTTCTGCTGCGATTTGCAGCACCGCGCCCGCTTCCTCTGCGAACAGCGCGGCGAGCACATCATCAGCACCGACTTCGCTGATATCGATCTGTGCGCCGCAGCGACCGGCGAAACACATTTCCGCCAGCGCCGTGATCAGGCCGCCATCGGAGCGGTCGTGATAGGCCAGCAGTAAATCTTTCTCGAGCAGTTCCTGAGTCGCGTTAAAGAAATTCTTAACCTGTTCCGCGTCTGCGATATCCGGGGCGCTATCACCGAGCTGATTCCAGCACTGGGCCAGACAGGAGCCGCCGAGCCGGTTGGCGCCGCCGCCGAGATCGATCAACCAGAGCTGATTATCGCCGTCCGGCTGAAGCTGCGGAGTAACCGTCTTGCGCACATCGGTTACCGGCGAGAATGCGGAAATCACCAGCGACATCGGCGCTGTTACCGCGCGGTCTTCGCCGTTCTGCTGCCATGCGGTGCGCATCGACATCGAGTCTTTACCCACCGGAATGGTAATGCCCAGCTGCGGGCAGAATTCCATACCGGTGGCGGTGACTGCATCGAATAATTTTTCGTCTTCGCCGGGGTGGCCGGCGGCACACATCCAGTTTGCCGACAGCTTGATATCGCGGATATGGGCGATCCGGGTCGCGGCAATATTGGTAATCGCCTCGGTAATCGCCATCCGCGCTGAAGCCCCCGCATCAATCAGCGCCAACGGTGTGCGCTCGCCCATCGCCATCGCTTCACCGCGATACCCTGTGTAATCGACGGTGGTCACCGCGCAATCCGCCACCGGCACCTGCCACGGGCCGACCATCTGATCGCGGTGCACCATGCCGGTGATCGAGCGGTCACCAATCGTAATCAAAAACGATTTGCTCGCCACCGTCGGCAGCGCCAGCACCCGCTGCAAGGCCTCTGCCGGTGTAACACCGGTTAAGTCCAGCGCCGGCAACGCCGGTTGTTGCCGCGTCACCATGCGCGTCATTTTCGGCGGTTTACCGAACAATACCGACATCGGCAGATCGACCGGCTGATTGCCGAAATGATCGTCTTTCAGTCTCAGATGCGATTCCGCCACCGACTCACCGACAATAGCAAACGGCGCCCGCTCGCGCTCGCAAATCGCGATGAATTCAGCGACATCATCCGGCGCAACCGCCAGGACATAGCGTTCCTGTGATTCGTTGCACCATATTTCCAGCGGCGACATACCGGCCTCGGCGAGCGGTACCTGACGCAGATCAAAATTACCGCCGCAGCCACCGTCCTTGATGAGTTCCGGCAAAGCGTTCGACAAACCGCCGGCACCGACATCGTGGATAAAGGCGATCGGGTTTTGCTCGCCCAGCGTACAACAGCGGTCGATCACTTCCTGACAGCGACGCTCGATTTCAGGGTTCTGCCGCTGTACCGAGGCAAAATCCAGATCTTCGCTGGAGCTGCCGGAGGTCATGGATGAGGCCGCACCACCGCCGAGCCCGATCAGCATCGCCGGCCCGCCGAGTACCACCAGCGCATAACCAGCACCGAAAGGCGGTTTGTCGACGTGACCGCTGCGAATATTGCCGAAGCCGCCGGCGAGCATAATCGGTTTGTGGTAGCCGCGACGTTCAATACCGGGCACGCCCTGGGCGTCCATTTCAAAGCTGCGGAAGTAACCGCACAGATTCGGCCGCCCGAACTCATTATTAAAAGCGGCGCCGCCAATCGGCCCCTCGAGCATGATATCCAGCGCTGACACGATGCGGTCGGGCTTGCCGTAGTCGGTCTCCCACTGCTGCTCAAAACCGGGGATTTGCAGATTGGATACGGAAAACCCGGTCAGCCCGGCCTTCGGCTTGGCGCCGCGTCCCACTGCGCCCTCATCGCGGATCTCACCGCCGGACCCGGTACCGGCGCCGGGAAACGGGGCGATCGCGGTCGGGTGGTTGTGGGTTTCCACCTTCATCAACAGATGAATCGGCTCGTCAGTAAAACTGTAGGCACCGGTATCCGGATGCGCCTGCCATCGCCGGCCGGCGGGGCCGGCAACCACCGCGGCATTGTCGGAATAAGCGCTGAGCACGTCTTCGCCGCCAACCGCATTGGTATTGCGGATCATGCCGAACAGCGAGTTGTTCTGGGCTTCACCGTCGATCAGCCAGTCGGCATTAAAAATTTTGTGGCGGCAGTGCTCCGAATTCGCCTGCGCAAACATCATCAACTCAACATCGGTCGGGTTGCGCTTCAGCTCGAGAAAACTCGCCAACAGATAGTCGATTTCATCATCAGCGAGCGCCAGTCCGAGCGCCGTATTTGCAATGACCAGCGCGCTGCGGCCGGCGCCGACTACATCAACCTCGCTCAGCGGCTTGGGCGTGTGCTGCAGAAATAGGGTATCCGCCGCTTCAGGACTCGCAAAGACGCTCTCCACCATACGATCATGGATAGCCGCGATCACCGCCTGCTGCTGGGATTCGGTGAGGGCGCTGTCGCAGTCGATATCGAACTGCTGGCCGCGTTCAATGCGGTTGACCCCGCTCAGACCACAGTTGCGGGCGATATCTGTGGCCTTGCTCGACCAGGGCGAAATCGTGCCGGGTCGCGGTGCGACAAACCAGCTATAGGCCGCGGGAGTCTGCGCCTTGGCCGCAGCCGGCAGCAGTCCCTGCAGTTTGCCGAGATCGCTGCCCGAAAGCGCACCGCAATCGATCAGATGAACGTAGTGCGCCCGAAGCGCGGTAATTTGGGGGGCGTCAGCCTGCAGGCGCTGCAGCAATTTCTGCAGGCGAAAGGGCGAGAGCGCGACTGCGCCGTCGAGGACGAGCATCGGGAGCGAATCTCCGGTCGGTGGCGGTGTTTTGGCGAGGGCGCATTGTAAAGGTTCAATCGCACCGAGGCACTGATAAACTGTGCAACCGACGGCAATTTATTCCACCCCTTTTGATCAGACCGCTTTCAAAACCCGCCCGCGTCGCGCTGCTTATCCTGCTGGGGGCCGCTCTGTCATTGACCGGCGGTTGCGAGCAGCGGCGCAAGCCCGTGCTGGACCAGATTATTGAGCGCGGAAAACTGCGGGTGGTGACCCGCTACGGTCCGATTACCTATTACCGCAACCGCGGCAGCGACACCGGCTTTGAATACGAGCTGGCGCGCCGGTTTGCCAAGAAACTCGGCGTCGAGTTGGAAATCTCCATCGCCTACAGCCGCGACGAGCTGCTGGACGCACTCCGTAAGGGCAAGGCGGATATTGCCGCTGCCGGCATTATCAAAGACGGCCAGCCGGCCGGCATCTACTTCGGCCCCGACTACCTGAGCGTGCGTCAATTCGTGGTGCGCCGCCGCGGGGTGAACCCTGCCGACGGACCCGAAGATATTGTCGGCAAGCGCGTGCTGGTGGTCGCCGGCAGCACGCAGGAAAAAGCGCTGAACGAATTACTACCCGCCCACCCCGGTCTGAGCTGGGAGCGGGCCAACCGGCTGGAAACGCTGGATCTGCTGGAAGCAGTGGAGCTGGGGCAGGTCGATTACACCGTGGTCAATTCCAACGAGTACACGGCGCACCGGGGGGTGTATCCCTATCTGCGCGTCGCCTTCGCTGTCGGCGAACCCCAGCAACTGGCCTGGGCGATCCGCGACCACCCGTCGAACTACGGACTGCGCTTTCAGATCGACCGGTTTTTTGACCAACTGCGTGAGTCCGGGCGTATGGCCAGCATCATCGAGCGCTACTACGGTCACCGTGAACCCAAGAGCCAGTATCAATCGCAGGCATTTCTCAATCGTATGCGCAGCATACTGCCCGAGTACCGGGAGCTGATCGAACAAATTGCACTGGAATATGAGGTGGATTGGCGCCTGATCGCGGCGGTCGCTTATCAGGAATCCCACTGGGATCCGAAAGCGCGCTCCCCGACCGGGGTACGCGGCATGATGATGCTGACCCGGGATACCGCCAGAGAGATGGGCGTTACCAATCGCACCGACGCTGAACAAAGCCTGCGCGGCGGCACCCGTTATCTGAAAAAACTGCTGGCGAAGCTACCGGATGAAATTCCGATGCCGGACCGGCTCTGGTTTGCACTGGCCTCGTACAATATGGGCTACGGTCACGTTCTGGATCTGTGGAATCTGGCGCGGCGCGAAAATCGCAATCCCTACCGCTGGAACGAAGTAAAAGACCTGCTGCCGACGCTGCGCCAGGAAAAAGTCTACTCCACGCTGCGTTATGGCTATGCCCGGGGCGACGAAGCACTGAAGTATGTCCAGAACATCCGGTACTACCACGACCTGCTGGCCTTTACCGAAATCAATACGGTGCGGGTGCCGCCACCGAAAAAAGCCGAGGACTATATCCCGGAACGATTCAACCGGCAGCGGATGCTATCGGCGTTCTGAGGCTGAAGTTACAAGCCGCAGGCAACCCGCATGGCGTCATCGGTCGCCTTGCGGATCAGACCGAGACCGGTGCAGTCGCCGATGGCAATCACCTCCGGTGCCAACAGCTGCAGCCGCTCCTGTAGTGACAGCTCAGGCTCAGGCGCACCCGCGATCACCACGCTGTCCGCCGGCAGAATCCGCAATTCCTCGCCACCGGTAGAAAAACGCACACCACCGGATTCAATCAGCCGCACCTGTGCCTCTGTGATCGTCACCACGCCGAGTTGGTCGAGCCGCAACATATGTTCGTAGCGGCGTTTGTCACCGATTTCCGTCGCCAGCCGCTTACCCGCTTCCAGTATGCTCACCTTCCGACCGCGCTTAGCGAGAAATTCAGCCAGCTCCAGCGCGGCGAGATCGCCGCCGACAATCACTACCCGCTTACCCATCGGCAGCCAGATCCGGCTGCCCTGACGCAATACGCTTGGCGTTAACCAGCGGGATAGCTGCCGCAGCACAAAGCCCGCCGGACCGCGTAAAAATTCCGGCAACATTGAAAAATCTGCGGCCACCGCGCACCCCTCGACAAGGCGGCGCATCTGCACACCGTTGTAGACGTTAGGCCGGTCGGCACCGGTAATCTCCGGCAGCCGCACGGCCGCACCGGTCGCCACAATAATCACATCGGGTTTAATCGAATCGACGAAGGCCTCATCGCACTCCTGCCCGAGCCGGCAATCAACCTCGCCGGATTCGATCTGGCCGCGCAGCCAGTGCAACATCGGCTCGTTATCCGCATGTACTGTCGAGGCAAGCACCAATGAACCACCGAGGCGTTTTTGCTGCTCTATCAGGGTCACCGTATGACCACGCAGCTGCGCAACCCGCGCCGCTTCCATACCTGCGGCACCACCGCCCACCACCAACACGCGCTTTTTCACCGCTGCAGGCGTCAGTATGTTGTCCAACTCGCGACCGGATTGCGCGTTCACCGCACAGTTCAGATTCTGATAATCGATCATCGAATCAATACAGTTTTCGCAGGAAATACACTGCCGCATTGCCGCGCGCCGGCCGTTGCGGACCTTATCGGGCCAGTGCGGATCCGCCAAAAACGGTCTTGCCATCGCGATCATATCGGCGCGACCCTCGCGCAATATCTGCTCGGCCAGTTCCGGCGTGTGGATGCGGCCGACCACCATCACCGGCACATCAACCACGCGTTTAATCGTCTCCGCGGCGGTCGCATTGGCGGCGTCCGGATATTCGCTGCCCATCACCATCTGCGTCACCAGCCGGTCAGTTGCCCCGCCGCTGATACGAAAGGCATCGGCGCCGGCCTCCTCCAGCATCTGCGCCAGCTTCTGGCTTTCGTTGATTTCGCGGCCGGCGGGAAACCGCTCGTAACCGGACAGACTGACGGTGATCGGAAAGTCATCACCCGCCGCTTTTTTGCAGGCCTGCAAAGTCTCGATCAGCAGCCGCGCGCGGTGGCGGATACTTTTACCGCCGTACTCATCCTGACGCGGATTGCGCAGCGGCGACAGAAACGAACCCAGCAGCATATAGGCGTGCGCGGCATGTAATTCCATCCCGTCATAACCCGCCTCGCGTGCGCGTCTTGCGCCCTGCGCATACAAGTCGATGATGCCGGGAATTTCTTCCTTGGTGAGCGCGCGGGAATACTGATGCGCGCCGGGATTTACATTGACACCCGGACCGATGCTCTGCCCGCCCTCAAAAAAAGAAATCAGCGATTCCGGGCCGGGGTGGGTGATTTGCGGCTGCACTTTCACGTTGTAGCGATGCAGGGTGTCGACCAGCCGCCGGTGTGACTCAATAAAGCGGTCGTCGCCGATACTTAGCGAGCAGCCCTGATAGCGGTGCTCGACCGCGACCGAACACACCTCAACGGTAATCAGCCCGACCCCGCCTCTGGCGCGTTCTTCAAGATACGCAATCAAACGATCCGACGGCTCCTGATCCGCTGTGCCGTAATCGGTCGTCATCGGCGACATCACAATACGATTGGGCAACTGCATCGCGCCGATACTGATCGGGCTGAAGAGGTTCTTATAGTCTTTCATGGCGGTCAGCATACTGCGCGTTAGCGCCAAAACAAAACCATAGCCAAACATTCACCCCGACGTCATTTCAAGTGACCGCATTGGTTACTGATAAGCGCGAATTTCACCGCCGCTTTCAGCTTGGTCCGCCGCTACAATCCGGTGTTCTAAATTTCACTCACAATACCCGGATACCCCTATGCAACGATTCACCGGAAAATCTGTTCTTGTCACCGGCGCCGCATCCGGCATCGGCC
>JBFJYC010000066.1:0-12963 GCA_041622815.1 Spongiibacteraceae bacterium
ATCGCCTCGCCGACCCGAACCTTGCCGGCGGCGAGCGAGCGGTCGTAAGCCTGCGGCGCTAAATCTCGGATAACGCCGCCCGGATAGCGCAGCATATGATCCAGATAATCCGAGGTGGTGCTGTAGGATTCAACAAAGTCACGGTCAGACAAGCCGGTCAGCAGATCCCAATAGGTCGTGATGCTGCTCAGCGGATCGGTGAGTTTGAATGCCAGCGTTGTCAGCCACGGCGGGGTCGATACTTTGGCGGGGTCGAGCATATCGATCTTAAAATCGCTGAAGCGGCTAATCAGTCCCGCCGGGGCATCGAGTACCGGTAGTAGCTGGGCCGAGAGGCCGCCACCGTGCAGGTCGATCGGGCTGGCAATGGTAATCATGTTTTTGACATTGGGGTCGCGGTGAACACCCTGATACAACAGGCAGAACAGGCCGCCCATGCACCAACCCATCAGTGAAACCTGTTTGCTGCCGCTGTGCGCGCGAATTTGTTCCAGTGCGGTTTTGAACATGGTGGCCGCGTAATCCTGCAGACCGAGATGGCTGTGTTCGGGGCCGGGTTTGCCCCAGTCGATCAGATAGGTCTTAAAACCCCGCGCAACCATATAGCGCACCAGACTTCGTTGCGGCAGCAGGTCAAAGGTATCGGTAATGACACCGAGTGGTGGTACGAGTACCAGCGGAATGTCGTGTTGCTCGCGCTGTATCGGCAGGCTGCTGCCATCAGCGAGTTTGATACTCTTGTCATCCGGTAGTGAATAGTAGCGCACTGCCATCGGATCGCCGTCATACACTAGTTCGAACCAAGTCCTGCCTGATTTAATCATCGCGTCCCGGTTAAACAACCAGTCGAAGCCATTGCCGATGAAATGCGCGCTGCGGGCATTAAAGCTCAGGCCCCTGCCGACCAGTTTTGCTGCTATTCCTTTATCGGCCATGGGCGGTCCCGGTTTTGTGTTTGTGATTGATTGTCGCTTCCAATTCGCTGATCGCTTTGTCCATATACACTGCCATTCGCTGCAGGTGGGGCAGTGCCTCGCGGTCACCGTTTAAGCCGATGTTCACCCGCCCCGCATATATCATCCAACTGATACTCAGTGCGTTGCCTTGCATCAGCGGCGCCATCGGCCACAGATTCTGCAGTTTGGCACCATCGAGATAAACCGCTTTGTCGGGGCCTGCAAGCCCGGCGACCGGAATATTAAACAGCGGTGGTGTGATCTGCAGCGGGCTGCGCTGCGTCATCACAAAAGGCACGGCCAAAGAGAAGGTGTAGGCCGGAATCAGTACCGACGGCAGGCCTTCTAAAAAGCGTCGCGATGCGCGCAATGAGTGTTGCACCGTTTGCAGGCGCGTGGCCGGGTCGGAACTGTCGGTACCGAGACTGACCAGATCAATTTCCCGGTACAGATCGTTGTCGACCGTGGCGTCCAGAAACCCGGCGAGCAGTGCAGTATCCGGTAGTGCGTTGTACTCCTTAAAGAAGCGGCGCAGTACCGAGCCGCATAAGTAGAGCAGAAGTTCCGTGGTACGGGCATTCAGCGCGGTGGCTATCTTCTCCAGTTTTGAAACGGCGAAACTTTGCGTGGCGAGGCGGCGCTGGTGGCCGATACGGGTATTAAGTGCGGACCGCGCGGAGCTGAAAGGCCGCCGCAGCTGACCGGGTGTAAAGCGCGAACTGTCTACGACATTGCGCAGAAAGCGGGGTAGCGCGACACCGGCAGCGGGCAGCTCTTTAATGCTCTTTAGCGCAGCACCTTTTAATGAGCCTCGATCCCAGCCGGTAACTTCCTGCGTCCACCAGGGTGCGGTACTGCGGCTACGGGCGGTTTTTGAGAGTGCCCCGGTCAGGGTGCGGAAGAAGGTTTGGGTGTCCATTAGGGCGGGGTGAACTTTGAAGTAAACCGCAAACTGCTCGTCGTAAAGCCCTTCGATTAGGTGGCATTCCCATAGTGGTCGTTCCGGGTCGAGCGCAATACTATGCAGCCGCGACACCAGCTCCCCGAGTTCGCGTTCGCCGCCGGGTGAGGGCAGCGCCGAGCGTCGGAAGTGAAAGCCTGCATCGAATATCGGATCCGGCTCCCAGAAATTGTTAAACAGGCCGCCGCGCTTGAGCGTCCAGGGCGACTGTGCGGTTGCGTCGGCAAAACTTCGGCCGAGTTGTGCCAACCAGTCTTTGCTATGTGAGCTGGGTAGTCGAAACATCAGCAGTGCACCCAGGTGCATCGGGGTGTTGTCCGATTCCAGCATCAGCCACTGATGCGAAGCGGGGTTGAGCGGTGTAGTCATCGCGCGGAGATTCCTTGGGTGACAGATGCCAGGTGACGGGCCATTTTTAGTGCCGTATTTTACCCTCTTTTGCGACTTGATATCGGCTGATCGCTTTTTGTCAGCACCCTCGGCATCTATTGCCATTGAGCTGTTACAGCGCGTGGGAAATACTGCGGCGGCTTGGCTTTCCGGGCTGAGTTTCGTTGTATATTCGACTGAAAATAAATCTTATTTATCATATAGATAAGAAACATTTCTACATTCTGATTTAGGGGGTTGCGATGGCCGCACACGCGGACACACTCACTCAGGAATTTACCCTGGGCTATACCTACACCCGATCCACTGGTCCCGTTGTCGGGCGCTTTTTACAAGCGTTGCGCGACCGGCAGTGCGTCGGTATCAAAGGCAGTGACGGCAAGGTTTATGTACCACCGGTCGAGTTTGACCCCCACACGGCTGCACAGCTTGATGAATTTGTCGACGTTGCCGATTGCGGTGAGGTCGTGAATTGGACCTGGGTCAGCCAGCCCCGGACCGCTCACCCGTCGGATAAACCCTTTGCCTGGGCCATGGTGAAACTCGACGGTGCCGATGTGCCGATGCTGCACTGGGTTGATGCGGCGAGCGCCGATGCGATGAGCACTGGCATGCGTGTGAAAGCGCGCTGGGCGAAGCAAACGAAAGGCTTTATTACCGATATTAACGGTTTTGTCGCGGAAGACGCGACCGTCGATACAGATTATGAGGTGGTTGAGGGAGCCGACGCGATTAAGTGGGTCGAGTCGCCGAGCTACCTGAAATATTTGTTTACTGCGGGTAAAGCGCCGGCGCGCTTCTTGAAAGCGTTGGCAGACGGCAAGCTGACCGGACAGCGTGATCCGATTACCGGTGAGGTGTATATCCCGCCGCGCGGCTCGTCACCCAAGCACGGCGTGCCGACCACCGAGGAGGTGGTGCTTTCGGATAAGGCGACGGTTCAATCCTTTACCATCGTACATATTCCGATTCCCGGTAATCCGATTAAACCACCTTACGTGATCGCCAATCTGGTTCTGGATGGCGCGCATATTTCATTCCTGCACCTGCTCAGCGAGTGTAATAACGAGGATGTACGTATCGGTATGCGTGTAGAAGCTTTATGGCGTGATAAATCAGAGTGGGGCTACACGATGGATAATATTTTGTATTTCCGCCCCATCGATGAACCCGATATGCCGGTCGATCAGATCGGCAAACTGAACAAGGAGGGCTGAACGTGAGAAATGTTGTCGTAGTGGCTTACGAGCAGTCCGAGATTGTCAGGAATGCGGGCGCCTGTAACGAAGTTGAATTGATTATGCCGATCTACCGTAAGGTGATGGAAAAGTGCGGCCTGCACAGTGTTCAGGATGTGGACTTCACCTGTTCCGGTAGCTGTGATTATCAGCAGGGCGCCGCATTCAGCTTTGTCATGGCAATTGATGCTTTAGGCGCGGTGCCGCCGATCAAGGAATCCCATGTCGAAATGGATGCCGCATGGGCGTTTTATGAGGCATGGTTGAAGATTCAGATGGGACAGGCGGATTCAGCCTTCCTGTACGGTTTTGGCAAGTGTTCGCCCGGCGAGCTGCCGATTGTGCTGTCACAACAGCTGGACCCGTATTACATGGCACCGTTGTGGGTAGATAGCATCGCATTCGCGGCGATGCAGGCACGCGCCCTGTTAGAGAAGGGTGATATCAGCGAAGCCGATATGGCTGAAGTCGTGTCCCGTTCGCGCGCCAATGCCAAGCACAACCCCCATGCGCAACTTAAAGGTGATTTCAGTATCGAGCAGCTACTGGCTGAGCCGATGTATGAATCACCGTTGCGACGGCACGATTGCTGCCCGGTGTCGGACGGCGCTTCGGCAATGGTTATTGCCACCGAAGAGAAAGCGAAGGAGTGGGGCCGGCCCTACGCGCGCCTGACAGGAATCGATCACCGTATCGAAACATCGGTATTCGGTGCCCGTGATCTCACGCAATCGGTGTCGACGAAAATTGCCGGTGAAAAAGCCGGTGTCGGTAATGGTAAGGTTGACGTCGCTGAATTGTATGCGCCGTTCAGTCATCAGGAAATAATTCTCAAGCGGGCACTGGGCCTAGATGACGACACTGTCGTCAATCCTTCCGGTGGTGTGCTGGCGGGCAATATCATGATGGCTTCAGGTCTGTCCCGGATCGGCGAAGTAGCAAACCGCATTATCGCCGGTGAAGCACAGCGCGGTGTTGCACACGCGACATCGGGGCCGGCGTTACAGCAAAACCTTGTTGCGGTACTGGAGGGAGCAAACTGATGGCTGAATTAGCAGCAGTAGTCGGTATCGGTCAGACCAAATACCAGACCAAACACAAAGAAGTATCGATTGCCGGGTTGGTCCGCATGGCGGCGATTAATGCACTCGATGACGCAGGCCTGGGCTGGGACGATATCGACGCGGTCATTCTCGGCAAAGCGCCGGATATGTTTGAGGGCATAGTAATGCCCGAGCTCTATCTGACCGATGCGCTGGGTTGTAACGGCAAGCCGATGTTGCGCGTACACACCGCGGGTTCGGTGGGCGGTTCTACTGCGCTGGTCGCCGCATCTTACGTGCAGTCGGGAGTGTTCAAACGGGTACTGACCGTGTCCTTCGAGAAGCAGTCAGAGTCAAACGCGATGTGGGCGTTGTCCAACGCGCAGCCGTTTTCCGTGCACTTGAATGCCGGGGCCGGTGGCTTTTTTGCGCCGATTATCCGCGAATATATCCGTCGCTCGAATGCGCCTGCTGACGCCGGGATTAAAGTGGCGATGAAAGACCGTCTGCACGGTGCCCGTAACCCGCTGGCGCATCTGCAGATGCCCAATATCACGATGAAGGAAGTCGAAGAGAGCCCCATGTTGTGGGAGCCGCTGCGCTTTCTCGAAAGCTGCCCGTCTTCAGACGGCGCCTGCGCAATGGTTATCGCGCACGAAGATCTGGTGTCACAGTCACCAAAAGCGCCGGCCTGGATTCGCGGCGGAGCGATGCGTTCCGAGCCGACCATGTACGCCGGCCGGGATGAGGTAAATCCGCAGGCAGGACAGGATTGTGCCAAAGACGTTTACGCTCAGGCTGGAATCACCAACCCGCGTAAAGATCTGGATTGTGCAGAAGTTTATGTGCCGTTTTCCTGGTACGAACCGATGTGGCTGGAAAATCTGGGCTTTGCCGATGTCGGCAAGGGCTGGGAACTGACCATGGAAGGTGCGACATCGCTCGATGAAAATGGCGATATTCCCTGGAACTGTTCGGGCGGGGTGCTGTCATCTAACGCGATCGGAGCATCGGGTATGATTCGCTTCGCTGAAGCTGCAAGGCAGGTACGCAACGATGCCGGTGACCATCAGGTGGAGGGTGCGCGTACAGCACTCGGACATGCCTACGGTGGCGGTGCTCAATTCTTTGCCATGTGGGTTGTCAGCGCGGATAAACCTTAGAATTTATGGCGTTGTTTTATTCGAGCCCGCAAAGCGCAAACAGGTACTATTTCTCCGTGGTGGGCCATCCATGGCCCGGTCCCGCGGCTGTCCTGCCGCTAGTCACTGCGAAATAGCACCTGTTCACGCTTTGCTCTGAAGGTAAATTCTAAACCTGAAATATAGCGAACGAATTTGCACAAAATAGACTGTATAGGAGCGGTGTTCGGTAGGAATTTTTGCGACCGTCGCCAGCATGGAAGCTGGCTGGCCGGATTCCGTTCCAGACGAATCCGGCAGGCCGCCATCCGTGGCGGCCAGCCTACACGGACGTATTTACGGTGTGTCTCGGAAATTCCTAGAGGATAGCGATCCGGGCCTCCGGCTGGCACCTAACTAAAATTCTTAAAAGGTAACAAATGCAAAAACATATCAACCTCGCCGACATGCTCGAACTCGTCTGCGATGCAATCCCCGAGCGGGAAGCGCTGGTCTGCGGGGATCACCGGGTCACCTATAAAGAACTCGATGAACGCGCGACCCGGCTCGCACATTTCCTGAGCTCGCAGGGTATCGGCAAGGGTGATCATGTCGGCCTGTATATGTATAACTGCAACGAATATCTCGAAGCGATGTATGCCTGCTTCAAGATTCGTGCGGTGCCGATCAATGTGAACTACCGCTATGTCGATGAAGAGCTGCAATACATTATCGACAATGCCGATCTTGTCGCGATGGTCCATGGCCGTGAGTTTATTCCCGGCATCAAGAAAGTCTGCGCTAATACGCCGGACCTGAAAACCTATATCGCCGTCGATGACGGCTTTGAGGCCGATCTGGCCATGATCGGCGCCATCGATTACGAAGCGGCTATTACACAGGGCAGCAGCGAGCGCGACTTCGGTCAGCGCAGCGATGATGATCTGTTTATGCTCTATACCGGCGGTACCACCGGCATGCCCAAAGGAGTGATGTGGCCTCACAAAGCGCTGTTCTATGCCGCGATGGGCGGTCTTGGTTTTAATAATCCGCTCGGCCCCTGCACCCGCCCGGAAGAGCCGGCGGAACGCGCCAAAGAGGGATTCCCTGTCGCTGCGATGCCGTTGGCACCGCTGATGCACGGCGCCTGCTGGTGGTTTGCCTGTATCGGTTTGCTCAGCGGTTACAAATTGGTATTGAACCATCATCGCTCGCTGGTTGGCGAACAGGTCTGGGATATCGCTGAAAAGGAAGCGATCAATGCGCTGACCATCGTCGGTGATGCGATGGCGATTCCTCTGCTAGATGCACTGGATGCGAACCCCGATCGCTGGAAGCTTGACGGTATTTTCAGCGTCGGCTCCGGCGGTGCGGTATTTTCCGATGACTGTCAGGACAAGTTTCGGTCACGTTTCCCGAATGTCATGATCACCAATTCATTCGGTTCGTCTGAATCCGGCGCGATGGGTTGGGACGGCGGCGACAAGAAAAAACGCGGCAGTTCGCTGGGCAATATCGAGCGCACCGAGTTTATGGATGTGCTGGTGCAAAATGGTGATGGTAGCTGGCGGCATGCGCAACAAGGCGGCGGCGAGGAAGGCATCTTTGCCCGCTCCGGTCATATTCCCTTTGGATACTACAATGCGCCTGAGAAAACCGCGGAGACCTTTATCGAAGAGGATGGCAAGCGCTGGTTACTCACCGGTGATTCGGCGACTCTGGAAGCGGATAACACCATTAATATTTACGGCCGCGGTTCGAACTGCATCAATAGCGGCGGTGAGAAAATATTCCCTGAAGAAGTAGAGAACGCGCTGAAGTCTCATGACGGCGTGTTTGATGCGCTGGTCGTGGCAACACCCGATGACCGTTTCGGCAGCAAAGTAACCGCCGTGGTTAGTGCCAGAGCGGGTGCCGCGCTGTCTCTGGAAGACATCCAGAATCATTGCCGGCAGCATATTTCCGGTTACAAAGTGCCGCGTGAACTCCATGTCATTGACGAGATTCCGCGCGCGCCCAGTGGTAAGCCGGACTACAAAACCGCGCAGAATTACGCGCTCGACGGAGCAGGCAAAGTCGCCTGACAACCCATTTTTTCCAATAACATTCAGAGGACTTAGCCGTGGCAGAACTCGATATCAGCACCAAAAATTGCATCATCGAACAGGAAGGTAAAACGCTGATCGTGACCCTCAACCGGCCGGAGGCGAAAAACGCTTTTAGTCCGGAAATGCTGCTGGGTATGTACAAGGCCTGGCGCCGTCTCGACGAAGACGACAGTCTGATGTGTGCCATTCTGACCGCGGTCGGTGACACCTTTTGTGCCGGTATGGACCTGAAAGCCGGTGCGGACGGGCATAAGAGCACCGAAGAGTTTATGGAGCTGATGGGCAAGGTACCAAACGTGCACTGGCAGGCCTTGCTGCGGGACAACCGCCCGTCCAAGCCCTTGATACTGGCGGTGGAGGGTTACGCACTGGCCGGTGGTACAGAAATTCTTGCCGGGACTGATCTGCGGGTTGCCGCGGAGGATGCCACCTTTGGTGTGACGGAAGTTGCCCGCGGACTCTATCCGATGGCGGGTTCGAGCATCCGCTTCCCGCGCCAGATTCCTTATGCGCTGGCTGCGGAAATGGTCTTGCTCGGACGCCATATCACTGCCGAGGAGGCGTTGCGCTGGGGTATGGTCAATAAACTGGTGCCTAAAGGTGAGGCTCTGGCAGAGGCCAGAAAGATGGCAGACGAACTCTGCAAAGCCGGACCATTGGCGCTGAAGGCAATCACCCGCTCGCTGCGTGAAATCGGCACCGATGTGCCGGAAGCGGAAGCCATGCTGCAATCAGATGAGCTCGCCAACCCGGTATTTGCCTCGAAAGATGCGAAAGAGGGGATGCGGGCATTCAAGGAAAAACGCCCCGCAGTGTTCACCGGCGAATAGCCACTCTATAATCTTGCCGAATATTTCGGCGCGAGCGTTGCTTCGAAATTTCCGCCAGTGACGCGTCGTGAATACATCCTTGTAGACTCGGGTCCGGCGTCCATGCCGGACACGGTCACTGGCGGAAACTTCGAATCAACGCCTTCCAATATGGTACGGCACTATCTCAGCATCTAAGCAGATTCAGTTTCAGAGACCGTCGACAGCATGGAAGCTGTCGTCGAGCCTACATGGACGTATTCACGGCGTGTCGCTGAAACTGGATGTGTTTTGATGCGGAACACTGCATAAATAAAAGGAAAACTCATGAGCGGACCCCTCACAGGTATCAAAGTCATTGAAATGGCCGGCATCGGCCCCGGCCCCTTTGCCTGCATGCTGATGTCAGATATGGGTGCGGAGATTATCCGTATCGATCGCAGCAGCGGCGCCAATGCACTGGCTTCGTCAAAGGCGAGTCCCGCCGATGTCATGGCGCGCGGACGTAAATCGATTGCAGTAAATCTGAAAGATCCCGACGGGGTCGAAGTCGTATTGAAACTGGTGGAAACCGCCGACGTCATCATCGACGTCTACCGGCCCGGTGTCATGGAAAAGCTGGGGCTGGGGCCGGATGTCTGTGCGGCGCGCAACCCCGGTATTGTGTATGGCCGCATGACCGGCTGGGGGCAGGACGGGCCCTGGGCACAGGCGGCGGGTCACGATATGAACTATATCGCCATTACCGGAGCGCTCGATGCAATCGGCCGTAAAGAAGGCGGGCCGGTACCGCCTTTGAATCTGGTCGGTGACTTCGGTGGCGGATCGATGTATCTGGTGATGGGTGTGCTCGCGGCGTTGCTCGAACGCAACAATTCCGGCAAAGGGCAGGTCATCGATGCGGCAATTTGCGACGGCGTCGCGAACCTGATGAGTCCGATACAGGGCTTTGCGGCGACCGGCATCTGGGAAACCGGTGCGCGGCAAAACAATATGCTGGACGGTGGCGCTCACTACTATGACACCTACGAAACCAGTGACGGCAAGTGGGTGAGTATTGGCTCAATCGAGCCGCAATTCTATGATTTGCTGGCGGAGAAACTGGGTATAGACATCGGACCGTCGGATTTTATGGCGCGTCTGGACAAGTCCCGGTGGCCGGCCTTGAAAGAAAAAATTGCCGCGCAGATCAAAACCAAAACCCGCGATGAATGGGACGCCATTATGGGCGGCACCGACGTCTGTTATGCACCGGTACTGAGCATGGATGAGGCGCCGGATCACCCCCATTGCAAAGCCCGTGGTATGTTTATGGAAAGCGATGGCGTGGTCTATAGCGCACCGGCGCCGCGGTTTAGCCGCACCCCGGCTGCCATTAACGGCCCGCAGGTCAATGTCGGTGAAAATACGCGGGAAATACTTGCAGCGGCGGGGCTTGACGCCGATGCATTGATTAACAGCGGAGCGGTCGCATGACGGACCCGAAAGTTGAGGTGATATTTCCGGATGCAAGGCGCTGGGACATATTCAGCGAAGTAGTGAAAAGCCGGCGCTCGATTCGCGGTTTTCGTCCCGATCCGGTGCCCGCTGACAAGTTGCAGGAAATCTTTGAGTTGGCGCAGCGCGCACCGTCGAACTGCAACACCCAGCCATGGAAGCTGTGGGTCGTTAGTGGCGAGCGTTGTAATGCGCTGCGCAAGAAGGTAAACGCCGCCTGGAATAATGGCGAGATGAGCATGGACTTTCCCTACGACGGGCAGTACGACGGTGTTTATAAAGACCGGCAATACGGTGCCGCCAACGCTTTGTATTCTGCCCATGGCATCAAGCGCGAAGACAAAGCGGAACGCAATCGCGTGTTTCTCAAGAATTTCGAGTTTTTTGACGCGCCACACGTCGCCTTTGTTTTTCTGCCGGAACCCTTCGGTATTCGTGAAGCCGCAGATCTGGGTATGTATGCACAGAATCTGATGTTGTCGATGGCGGCTGCCGGTGTCGGCTCATGTCCGCAAACCGCGCTCAGTTTTATGGCAGACATGATTCGCGAAGAACTGGAGATTGATGCATCGAACAAGCTGCTATTTGGTATCTCCTTTGGCTACCCTGACCCTGGGCACCCCGCAAATGCCTGTGTCACCGAGCGGGCAAGTGCAGATACCACCGTTTTTATCAACTGAGAAGATTTATGAGCGACAGGCTGATTCAGGAATTAAACGACGACGGCGTACTGTTGATGCAGTTCAATCGTCCGAAGCGTAAAAACGCTTTCGATACCCAACAATGGAATATATTCCGCGATGCGCTACAGTCGGCAGATGCAAATCCAAAAGTGGCCTGTGTGTTGTTATTTGGCGGCGCCGATTTTTGTGCCGGCGCCGACCTCAATTCCTTCAGCGATGGCGATGGTGGTGGCTCTGCTGATCCATTCGAAACGGCTGCACGTGCTCTAATCGACTTTAATAAACCCATCGTCGCCGCAGTCAATGGTGTCGCAGTAGGCGGTGGCGCGACTTTGTTGCTGCATTGTGATGTGGTTTACGTCAGCGAAACCTTGCGAATGCGGTTTCCCTTTGCCAGCCTCGGCGTGGTCCCGGAGTGGGGCAGCAGCTATACGCTGGAATCGGTGGTCGGCGCCCGCACCGCGGCGGAATTGATGTTGACGGCGGAGTGGATCGACGCTGACCGGGCGGTCAGTACCGGCATAGCAACTGCAAAATATCCTGCTGCGGATATACTGCAGCTCGCGTCGGAAAAGGCGCAGACTATTGCCCAGTGGCCGGTGAGATCCTTGGTGGAAATCAAGCGCTTGCTGCGCGATAGCCGGCGCGACCGGGTACACCGCTCAATGGATGCCGAGCAGGAAGCGATGATGCGGATGGCCGGCGGGCCGGAGAATATCGAGGCGGTGGTCGCTTTTATGGAGAAACGGGCGCCGGATTTTAAACAGTTCAGAAAATAATCTTTGAGAGGTAGTAGTACGAAGATGATTCTCATTCGCGCTTTGGGTAGTGCAGTATTGTGCGTTTTTGGTCTCGCCGCCTGTGTAAGCTCACCTGCGGAGCAATCCGAAGCGGTTCAGTCAGCCGCGTTAACTACCTATAATGCGAATCCGGCAGGGCTTACCGACGGCCGCTTGGCGCCGTGCGGCCCCGTGCGCTGCATTACCAGTGACGCGATCGTCGCGCCCGCAAACGGGATAGAACCTTTTCGTTTCCCCGAGCAAAGCCCGGAATATGTCTGGTTCTCACTGCGCGAGTCGGTGATTGCGCTGCACGGAAAAATAACCAAAGACTCGACGCTGTATATGGCTGCGGAGTTTGTCATCGAAGGCGGTTATATTGACGACCTTGAAATCCGTGTCGACTGGAATAAGCGGGTTTTGCACTGGCGCAGCACAAGCCGGGTCGGTGATGAGCAATTTAATGTGCTGCGTGAGCGGCTGGAATTGCTGCGCACCGCTTTAACCGCAAGGCTCAGTCACCCGCGTTAGCGGGCCGCTTCAGCGGCGACGAATAGCAGCGCCACGCCGTTGTTGCACCAGCGCTTACCTGTCGGTTGCGGCCCGTCATCAAACACATGCCCCTGATGGCCGCCGCAGCGCTTGCAGTGATACTCAGTGCGCGGTGACCAGGGAATCCTGCGATCGGTTTTGGTAGCAATGTGCTTTTCCACTGCCCTGAAGAAGCTGGGCCAGCCGGTGCCGCTGTCATATTTCATATCGGCTGTAAACAGCAACAAACCGCAACCGGCGCAGAGATAGTCGCCGTCGCGGTTTTCTTTGTTTAGCGGGTGGCTATGGGGCCTTTCCGTTGCTTCTTCACGCAGTACCGCATATTGCATCGGTGTCAGCCGCTGCCGCCATTGCGCAGCGCTTAGCTGCAATGGCTCAATCCGCCCGGGCCGGGCAGCTAGCTTCGGTGCGGGTGTTGTGGGTTCGGCGTAGCGGGAGGCTGCCCGGGCACCGGCCACGGCACTGACACCGAGCAAGGCACCGGCGGCCGCTAAGAATTTTCTTTTACGCATTTTCGTTCTCCGCGCAGCGAATTCAGACACTCAAAGTAGACCCTGATTTGTGTATTTAATTCCCAACTGCCGTAAAAGCAAATTTCCGGGCATTAAAAAGCCCGCGGCCTGTGCAGGCGGCGGGCTGATCGCGCAGTAGTGATTTAGGCTGTGCGGCGTCCGCGTAGTCGGATCATACCGATCATACCGATCAGACCGAGGCCCAGCAGCATCAAACTTGCCGGTTCAGTGACTTCTGAGGCGGTAAATTCAATGTGGCTAATCGCCGCCGATGTCAGGAACGAGTACTTCATCGATGCGACGCCGGCTAGTGC
>JBFJYC010000067.1:0-12889 GCA_041622815.1 Spongiibacteraceae bacterium
AACTGTCCGGATCGCCGGATTTGCGCCGTTCGCGCAGTACTACGTCGAGTTGTTGCAACACGTTGTCAGTCATCGGATTGTCCGTAGAGTTCCCCGGGCGATTTCAGCACTGCCCCGGTCATTTGCCATGCGCCGTTCTCGTAGCGCTTAAAAAAGCAGTGCTCGCGGCCGGTGTGGCAGGCGATGCCACCGATCTGTTCGACCTCCAGCAATAGCGTATCGGCATCGCAGTCGAGACGAATCTCGATCAGCCGCTGCACGTTGCCGGAGCTTTCGCCCTTACGCCATAGTGCCTGACGCGAGCGCGACCAGTACACCGCGCGCTGTTCGTCTATGGTGGCGGCGAGTGCATCGCGGTTCATCCACGCCATCATCAGCACTTTGCCGCTGGCGCTATCCTGAGCGATCGCCGGAATCAGGCCGTCGCTATTCCATTGAATGTCGTCGAGAAAACTCACTTGCGTCGCTATGCCGTTGGAAAAAAAGGCATTATCGCATAGCCGCTGCGCTGCGCCCGAATTGACTGAATCAGCTGCGCAGGATGAGTATTGCGGCAACGCCCAGCAGCAACCAACTGGCGGCGGGAATCTGTGCGATAAGGCCGGCGGCGGGTAGCGCCGCGATGGCGATACCGGCGGTTGCGGCGAGTCCGGCCTGCCGCCAGCGGCGGTTACGGCGCTGTTCGTCCGCGATCTGCCGGCGCAGTGCGGCGAGTTCATCGCCGGGTTTGCTGCCCGCTGCGCTGGTTTGGGGCAGTGCGTGTACCAGTGCCATCAGCTGATCCGCCAATTTTGGCAGTACCTGCTTCGGCGCGTACTGCTGCGCCAGCCAGCGCTCGAGAAACGGCATCGCGGTCTGCCACAGGTCGAGCTCGGGATAGAGTTGCCGGCCCAGTCCTTCGATATTGAGCAGGGTTTTTTGCAGCAGTACCAGCGAGGGTTGTACCTCCATATCGAAGCGGCGGGCGGTGGTAAACAGATTGACGAGTAAGTGACCGAAGGAGATCTGCCCCAGCGGTTTCTCGAAAATCGGTTCGCAGACGCTGCGGATTGCCGCTTCGAACTCGGTGACCCGCACATCTGCTGCAATCCAGCCGCACTCGATATGCAGCTCGGCGACTTTGCGGTAATCGTGTTTAAACATCGCCAGCAGAATACGCGCCAGATATTGCTGTTCGTCGTCGCTGAGCGAACCGATGATGGCGCAGTCCACGGCAATGTACTGCGGTGATGCCGGGTTGTCTTTAGCGACGAAGATATTGCCCGGATGCATATCGGCATGGAAAAAGCTGTCGCGGAATACCTGGGTAAAAAATATTTCGACGCCGCGCTCTGCCAATACCTTCAGGTCCGTTTTTTGCGCCTGTAGCGCCGCCATATCGGTGACCGGAATGCCGTCGATGCGTTCCATCACCAATACATCGCGCCGCGTGTAATCGAAGAAAACCTCGGGCACATAAAGCAGTTCGGATTCGGCGAAATTGCGCCGCAGCTGCGAGGTATTCGCGGCTTCGCGCTGCATGTCCAGCTCGTCGAGAATGGTATTTCGGTAGTCGGTGACCACTTCGACCGGCCGCAGGCGTTTGCCGTCTGGAATATAGCGCTCGACAAAACGCGCCAGTGTGAACAGCAGGCCGATATCTTTTTCGATGACTTTGCGGATGCCGGGGCGCACCACCTTGACCACGACTTCGCGGCCGCTGTGCAGGCGCGCGCCGTGTACCTGCGCGATGGAAGCGGAAGCCATTGGTGTCGCGTTAAATTCCGCGAACAGTTCCCGCGTCGGCTTGCCGAGGGCGCGTTCGATAAGCGCTATCGATTCGGCTTCGGGGAAGGGCGGCACCTGATCCTGCAGCTTGCTCAGTTCTGCGGCGATGTCGGCCGGCACCAGATCGGGGCGGGTGGACAACAATTGCCCGAACTTGATAAAGATCGGCCCGAGTGATTCCAGTGCCAGCCGCAGGCGTTCGCCGTTGCTGCCCGCAGGCGCCGATGCCAGCCGCCAGGGACCGAAGCGGATAATGAAACCGAGCCAGCGCGGCAGCTTGTCGTGCGCAGCCAGTAAATCCAGCCGGTAGCGCGCGACCACAGCGAAGATACGGTACAGTCGCAGCAGGCGCATGCGCGGAATCAGGCCTTGTTCAGCTGTTGCACGCGGGCGTCGAGCCGGTCGCAGCGTTCGGCAAGGGCCTCCACTTCGCGGCTGAAGTCTTCTACTTCAATCGGGTGGGGTACCGCGCCGCTCTCTTCGACCACAAAATCCCGTACCTGACGTTTGAAGTGGGATAGCAACTCGCCGGCGATACGGGGCGCACGCCGCAGACCGCGACCGATCTGGTGGGCGGCGACATCGCCGATCAGGCGCGACAGCGGTGCCTCCCAGTCGAGGTCGAGCTGGCTCAGAATTTCGCGCAATTCCAATAACGGCCCGGTGTCGCCGGTGACAGTGACATTGCCGTTGATCAGCGCGGAAGCAGGATCGCGGGCGCTAACGATTTTCGCAAACTCCATCCAGTCGCCGCTGATACTGGTGGTGACCGGCGCGGTGGCGGGTTCGGCATCCAGCAGGATGGTGTCGTCGGTGACTTCAATATCGAGTTGTAGCGCCGGTTTACGGCTGATTACCCGGAAACGTTTGCCACTGAGTTTGAGCAGGCGCTCACCGGTGCGCCGGTCAAGCTGCAGCGCGCGGTCAATCACCGTATTGAGGCCGGCGATGGCCTGGGATTGAAACGGCAGGTTCACGCCTTAAAGCCCCGGTGCACGGCGACGACGCCGGCGGTCATGTTGTGATAGCTGCAGTTGTCAAAGCCGGCGTCAGCCATCATATCCCGCAGCGTGTCCTGATCCGGGTGCATGCGGATGCTTTCGGCGAGGTAGCGGTAGCTCTCCTCATCATCGGCCACGTATTTTCCGATCTTGGGCAAAATCGAAAACGAGTATTGATCGTAGAGTTTTTCGATCAACGGGTCGGTGGGTTTGGAAAACTCCAATACCAGACAGCGGCCGCCGGGTTTCAGTACCCGCAACATCGAGGCCAGCGCTTTCGGTTTGTCGGTGACATTGCGCAGCCCGAAACCGATAGTGATGCAGTCAAAATAATCATCGGGAAAGGGCAGCATCTCCGCATCGGCTTGCACAAACTGCAGGTTTTCAATCAAACCTTTGTCGGTGAGCTTGTCGCGGCCGATAGAGAGCATTGAGTTGTTGATATCCGACAGTACCACCAACCCCTCAGGGCCGACCAGCGGGCTGAAGCGGCCCGCCAGATCGCCGGTGCCGCCGGCGAGATCCAGGACGCGGTGACCTTTGCGTATACCGGATAATTCGATCGTGAAGCGCTTCCACAGCCGGTGAATGCCGGCTGACATCAGGTCGTTCATCAGGTCATAACGACCCGCCACCGAATCGAAGACGCCGCCCACCAGACTGCGCTTGGTTTCCCGCGGCACGGTCTGGTAGCCGAAGTGGGTAGTCTCTGTTTTGGAATCCGCGGCCATGACGCCCCGCCGTTGCTGAAAAAGGGGCGCTATTGTAGAGGATTAGTGCGGCAGATGCGCCTTGTCGCTGCTCGGCCTGCGGTTGTCAGACCTTGAGTTCAGAGCGCAGTTTTTGCATGCGCTCGCTCTGCTCACTGGCCGGTAGCGGTCCGGCCTCGCGGCTTTTGTCGGGCAGCGCGCGGCTGTCGTCGGGAAAGTCGAGCTGTTCGCCGTCCATGACTCTTTCTACCAGCGCATCGTAATGCCGTTTAAATACCGGGAATGCGCGTTGCTCGGCGCTGCTGCTGAGGAAGAACCAGTCGCTGGCGCGGCCCGCCAGATAAACCGCCGGGTGCGACCAAGCCCAGTCGCGGCGCGGCGCTGTTGCGCGGCAGGCCTCGCGGTAGGCATCGATCGCCTGTGGCAGCCCTAGTGCAGCCGCATCGGGCGCGGCGTGTTCACGGATGCTGTGCAGCGTGGGCAGAAACGCGGACGACTGCATCGCCTTGCGGGCGCCACGGATGATCGCCTCGGGGCTGAGGTCGGCGAGGCTGTGCAGCCAGAACTTCTTGGCTACTTTGAGCTTGTCGTTGCTGGCGTAGGCCTTGTGAAACTGGTTGTGATAGGCCAGCTCCAGTTCGGCAAACATGGTATTGATCGCGTCCACATGCTGCGGTGATGCGGGACGCGCTTCGTTTCTCACATCGGCGCGGTTGTCAGCCCGGGTATTCGAGGGGGACGTCGTCGGCCCAGCTGGTGTCGGTGAGTCGTTCGACGAATTGCCGTCCGCCGGCATCAAGCGCCGAGTCAGTTTGTCCGTGAGCGTTTTGCTGTCTTGCATGATTGGCATCCCACTGATGCGAGTTGGCCCATTTAAATTTGGCGTGTTGCAGAAATTTGCTGTTCCAGGAGCGGTGCAACTGGCCCGAATCACGCCAGTACAGCACAAATTCCGGTATCAGGTCACGGGCGAAGTCGGCGTCGATATTGGCCATGGCCAGTATTTCGAAAACCGCAGCTGATGGTGTCCAGTCTTCTTTGATGCGCTTGAGCTCGGTCTCGCCGCCCAGTGCGTTGGTATAGCGCGCCCACTGGCGGCGGATATGCTCGACAAAGCGCATATTCCAGTTGCGCTGTTCGCTGCCGTCATCGCGCCAGTACAATACAAACTCCGGAATCGCATCCTCGATAAAGGAAGCCGGAATCTCATCCCGACGCAGCAGTTCCACCGCGTCGATATCGGGCAGCCAGTCGCGGTGCATCACGGTGGTCAGGGCTTGTTCGCGCCGCTCCTGGTGGTGCCGCTTCCAGCGTTTCACCGCCCAACCATTGAAAGTGCCGGACCAGGAATTGCGCACTTCACCGCGCTCCAGCCAGTAGTGCACGAACTCGGGTAGAATCGCGTCGACGAACTCCGGGCCGATGTTGTGAAACTGCGACAGATAATCCATCGTTTCCTGACCGGGGCGCCAATCCGCTGAAATTTTTGATGGCCCGCCGGGACCTGCCGGCGGGTAGGTTTTCGCCGCGGCGACAGGGGGCGGTGTGCGTGCGGTCTGCTGTATTGGTTTAGGAGCTGCATGCGTTCCGAGCTGCGGGGTCAGGTTGTAGCGCAGCGTACTGCGGTCCTGGTTGCTATTGTCGAAGCTGAGAATGTCGAGGCCGGCGATTTCGGTGATGATGCAGTCGATCGTTGTCTCGTCCCAGAAGGGCAGCAGATCGGCGAGCAAGGCGTGCGGCAATACAATCCAGCCATCGGCTTCAGGCAGCGCAAACTGGCGGTAATCGGCCAGTACCTGATACAGCAGTGCGGCCTCTAAACCGATGGTCGCGGCGAGCGACGGCGACACGGTCAGCGGTCTTTCTGTCAGGGCGTTGGGCATGGCTGGCGGTACCGGAATTGGCAGGCAATTGTACGCCGCCGCAGTAACCCCCGCCAGCGCAGAGCACGGGGATAAGAGTTAATTTAACGGGAAAATCAGTGGCAAAAAATACAACAGCATACGTCTGCACCGAATGCGGATCAGATCATAGGAAGTGGCAGGGTCAGTGCCAGGACTGTGGCGCCTGGAATACCCTCAGCGAGTTTAAAGTGCCCGGCGACGAGGCGGAGGCGCGGCGGGTGGGCTATGCCGGTACTGCGGCCAGTAAACCGCAGACGCTGGCGGAAATTTCCAGTGTCGAGATGCCGCGATTCAGCTCCGGTGCCGGTGAGTTTGACCGGGTGCTAGGGGGCGGTATCGTGCCGGGTTCGGCGGTATTGCTCGGCGGCAGCCCCGGCGCCGGCAAGAGTACCTTATTGTTGCAGGTGATGTGTCAGCAATCTCAGCAGCGCACCGCGCTCTATGTCACCGGCGAGGAATCCTTGCAGCAGGTGGCGATGCGCGCCTCCCGCCTGCAGCTGCCGGTGGATAAATTACTGGTGTTGGCGGAAACCCGGCTGCAGGCAATTTGTGATCAGATTGTCGCGCTCAAGCCCGCGCTGGTGGTGGTCGACTCGATTCAGGTGTTGCACGCCGATGATCTGAGCGCAGCGCCGGGCAGTGTCTCACAGGTTCGCGAATGCGCGGCGGCGTTGACGCGGCTGGCGAAGCAGCAGTCGGTGGCCCTGTTCCTGGTCGGCCACGTCACCAAAGAAGGCAGTCTCGCCGGTCCCAAGGTTTTAGAGCATATGATCGATTGTTCCATCATGCTCGAGGGCAGTGACGACAATCGCTACCGGACCCTGCGCAGCACCAAGAACCGTTTCGGCGCAGTCAATGAACTGGGTGTGTTCGCGATGACCGGTGAGGGGCTCAAAGAGGTGCGCAATCCCTCGGCAATTTTTCTCAACCGCTCGGAAGAGCCGGCGGCGGGCAGCGCTGTGATGGTGGTATGGGAGGGCACCCGACCATTGTTGGTGGAAATTCAGGCCTTGGTCGATACCTCATCCATGGGTAACCCGCGGCGGGTATCGGTGGGCCTGGAACAGAACCGGTTGGCCTTGCTGCTGGCGGTGCTGCATCGTCACGGCGGGCTCGCGGTGGGCGATCAGGATGTATTCGCCAATGTTGTCGGCGGCGTCAAAGTCATGGAGACAAGCGCGGACCTTGCCTTGCTGTTGGCGATGGTTTCCAGCTTCCGTGACCGCCCGCTGCCCAAGGATCTGGTGACTTTCGGTGAGGTCGGTCTGGCGGGTGAAATAAGGCCGGTGCCGAGCGGGCAGGAGCGATTGCGCGAGGCGGCCAAGCACGGCTTCCGGCGCGCGATTGTGCCGGCAGGAAATAAGCCGCGGCAGCCGATTGAGGGTATGCAGGTGGTGGCGGTGAAATCGCTGCGCGAGGCGCTCGATCAGATTGATTAGCGCACCGGGGGACCCGCGCTAGAACAGCTCTTCTTCAAACGCGTCACTTTCTGCGGTGTCGCTAGTGTCGTAGGGCATTTCATAACCGCCGCTGCCACCAAAGCGGACTTCAGGTTCGCTGCCCGGCTCCGCGTCGCTGATTTCGGTGGGAGCGGTATCGGCAGTAAATACCTCGAAAATTGCGTCGGGATCATTGGGTCTTGCCAGTAGCCCGGTGTCGGGGTCGATGCGCACGGTGACCACGCCCTCGGGGGTCGGGAAGTGCCGCTCGGGGCGGTTTTGCAATGCCACCGCCATATAGTCGATCCAGATCGGCTGGGCGACCGAGCCGCCGTATTCCCGCTGCCCGAGTATATCGTTGTTATCGAAGCCAGCCCACGCAGTGGTCACGATGCCGCCGCTGTAGCCGGAGAACCACGCATCGGTGGGACCGTTGGTGGTGCCGGTTTTGCCGGCGGCGTCGGCGCGTTGGAGCACGCCGGCTTTCTTGCCGGTGCCGCGGGTGATCACGTCCTGCAGCATGCTGTCGATCAGGTAGTGTACTTTTTCATCGATGACCCGGGCTGCGGCTACCGGTGCCGGTGGCACGTAGGGCGGCGCTGCTGTTTCTTCCTGATCTGCAGCATTTTCAGTGCTTGCCGTTGCCGCCGGTTTTTGCGAATCCGCCGGTTCGGCCAGGGCGGTGGTGCCGGCGCTGCTATTACCGGCCGCGCCTGCCATGATATCGGCGGTATCGGCGTTACAGTTGCGGCAGACAATAGCGGGTGTGGTGGCGAAAAGTACCTCGCCGCTGCGGTCTTCGATCCGGTCTATGTAGCGCGGTGTGACGGCGAAGCCGCCATTAGCGAATACCGCGTAGCCGGTCACTACTTCCAGTGGTGTCATCGAGTGGCTGCCGAGTGCCAGCGACAAGTCTTTGGGCAGTTTTGAGCTGTCAAAGCCGAAGTTCTTCGCATAATTAATAGCATTGTTGAAGCCCAGTTGGCGCAGCAGGCGGATAGACACCAGATTGCGGGATTTGTAGAGGGCTTTGCGCAGGCGCATCGGGCCGTCGAACTTGCCGCTATCATTGGTCGGGCGCCAGATGGTTTCGAGGGCATCGTCGGCAAATACTATCGGCGCATCGTTGATGATGGTAGCCGGCGTAAACCCGTTGGCCAGTGCCGCTGTATAGACGAAGGGTTTAAAGTTGGAGCCGGGCTGTCTTTCAGCCTGGGTGATCCGGTTAAACGAGCTGACCCCGTAGTCGAAGCCGCCGACCAGTGCCAGCACGTCGCCGGTATCCGCTTCAAGTGAAACCAAAGCTGCCTGCAGATTCGCAACCTGAGACAGGTACCACTTTTCTTCCTTCTGGATCAGCCTGACGATGTCACCGCGTTGCACCACGTCGGAAGCGTTTTTCGGTGCGGCGCCACGTGCATCGACGCTGACGTAGGGGCGTGCGGTGGACAGCCCCTGCTCCCAGCCAACGCTGACCTTACTGCCGTCGCGTAGCAGCGCGGCGAAGGATTTGTCCTGCACCTCAAAAACCAGCGCCGGCTGCCAGATGGCGATAACTTTTGATTCGCTGACCTTTTCTGCCCAACTTTGTATATCGTCGTCGGGGGCGCCTGCCGGCAGTGTCAGTGATAGTTCCGGGCCCCGGTAGCCGTGCCGCTGATCGTATTCGAGCACGCCATCGCGGACCGCCGTGGTCGCTGCCATCTGCAGCCGGCTATCGACGGTGGTGTAAACGCTATAACCTTCGCTATAGGCGTTGCGCCCATAGCGGTCGATGGCAAATTGGCGCGCTAGCTCTGCCATATAGGCGGCGTCTGCCCCCATCTGTGCACGGTGGTAGCTGGCGGTAATCGGTGACTTTACAGCGGTCTCGTACTGCTCAGCGCTGATCTTCTTGAGTTTTAGCATCCGCCCCAAAATCCAGTCGCGGCGCTCACGGGCGCGGCGCGGATTGGAGATCGGGTTGAAGGCTGACGGCGCTTTCGGCAGGCCGGCGATCATCGCCTGTTGTGCGAGTGTCAGCTCGGCGATAGTTGTGCCGTAGTAGACGTTGGCGGCCGCTTCGATGCCGTAGGCCTGATGGCCGAGGAAAATTTTGTTGACGTAGAGCTCGAGAATGTCATTTTTGGTCAGTTCCCGCTCAATTGAGAGGGCCAGAAAGATTTCGTTCAGCTTCCGCGAAAAGGTCCTTTCCGTAGTCAGAAAGTAGTTTTTGGCGACCTGCATGGTAATGGTGCTGCCGCCGGTCTGGATACGGCCGCTGGCTACCAGTTGCATTGCGGCACGGACCAGTCCGGTGACATCGACGCCGTGGTGCCGGTAAAAACGGTCGTCTTCGGCGGCCAGAAACGCATTGATGATGTGGGCGGGAACCTGATCGATTTGCAGCGGTTTGCGCCGTTGCTCACCGAACTCGCCGATCAGCAGGCCGTCGCGGCTGTAGATACGCAGTGGCGTTTGCAGCTGAATTTCGCGCAGCGTTTCTGCTTTTGGCAGGTTCGGAGCCAGATACAGATAGGTCGCGGCGAGCACCATAATGCCGCCGGCCGCGGTGAGGAGCCCCAGCTTAATGGCGAACTTGAGCAGGGGGCGAAACAACCGCATGATGCAAATATCCAAGAAGAAAGTGCGGATTATCGCCTAAGCGACGACAAAAGTGTGAGCAAGATCCGAATTAGCATAGGCAATTACGTTGCCAATAGCCTAGATGTGGTATTTAATGCAGTATGAAGAAGTATGCGCTAAGTCACGGAACTAAATAGGAAAAACGATTGTGCTAGCAAAGTTGTTCGGGCGTCAGCGGACCTCGCCGGTGCTCGGAGTCGACATCAGCTCGAACGCGGTCAAGGTGCTTGCCTTGGGTCGTGAAGACGGCAATATCGTTGTGAATGCCTATGGCGTATCCACTTTGCCGCCCAATGCGGTGGCTGATAAACATATTGCAGATGTCGGCGGTGTCGCGGATACGCTGCGCGCGGCTTGCCTCAAGTCCCGCAGCAAGGTGAAGGCGGCAGCGATCGCCGTCTCCGGCGCATCGGTGATCAGCAAGCTTATCGACATGCCCGCCGATCTCAGCGAAGACGATATGGAGACCCAGATTGGTCTCGAAGCAGATCAATATATTCCCTACCCGCTGGATGAAGTCGCACTGGATTTTGATATTCAGGGGCTGTCCGAGCACAGTCCCGATCAGGTCGAGGTGCTGGTCGCCGCCTGCCGGCGCGAAAGCGTCGACGAGCGGGTAGAGGTGCTGGAACTGGCGGAACTGACCCCTAAGATAGTGGACGTAGAGGCCTATGCGCTGGAGCGCAGTTTTCAACGACTGGCGCCGATTTATGGCTGTGATGATACCTCGATGGTAGCGATTATCGACATCGGCGCGACCATGACCACGCTCAGTGTGCTCGAGGGCGGAGAAACGGTATACACCCGTGAGCAGCACTTTGGTGGTCAGGCACTCACCGAAGAAATTCAGCGGCGCTACGGTCTGTCTGCCGATGAGGCGGAGCAGAGCAAGCGCCGCGGCGGACTGCCCGAAGATTATGAGGAAGAGGTGCTGGCCCCGTTTCGGGAGGATTTGGTGCAGCAGATATCCCGCTCGCTGCAATTCTTTTTCGGTGCCAGTCACTACAGCGAGGATCAGGTCAGTCTGATTCTGCTGGCCGGTGGCGTTGCCGTTATTCCCGAGCTGGCGCAGCTGGTCGGTACCGAGATCGGCATTAAAACCGCCGTTGCCAACCCGTTTGATGGGATGTTAGTGGCGTCCAGCGTGGATCGGGAGGCGCTGGCGAAGGATGCGCCGGCCATGATGATTGCCTGCGGTCTGGCATTGCGGAGCTTCGACTAATGGCGCAGATCAACTTACTGCCCTGGCGTGACGAGCGCCGCCAGGAACGGCAGCGGGAATTCCTCGGGATTCTCGGCGGCATGGTGGTATCCGGGATTTTGCTGATCGTACTCGCCGATATGTTTTTCGCGGGGAAAATAAGCGCACAGGAAGGCCGCAATCGGCACCTGCAGGCGAATATTGATCTGTTAAATAAGCAGGTTAAAGAGATAGCGCAATTGGAAAAGCGGCGCCAA
Source organism: Spongiibacteraceae bacterium (assembly GCA_041622815.1). Classification (GTDB taxonomy): domain Bacteria; phylum Pseudomonadota; class Gammaproteobacteria; order Pseudomonadales; family Spongiibacteraceae; genus JBFJYC01. The sequence goes on from JBFJYC010000067.1 coordinate 10,905, forward strand.
TCGCTGCTCGACCGGATGAAAATTATTCAGGATTTACAGGGCACGCGGCCGTTGATTGTGCGGTTGTTTGATGAACAGGTCCGCACTTTACCCGACGGTGTGTTTTTCCAGTCGATTACGCGGACCGGCACGAAAATTGCGATAACCGGTGTGGCAGAGTCGAACAACCGGGTGTCCAGCCTGATGCGCAACCTCGATGCATCGACGTGGTTCGGCTCACCCAATCTGACCGGTGTCAGCGCGAAACCCGAATTCGGCGAGCAGGCGAGTGCGTTTAATCTGTCCTTCGTGATTACCGAGCCGAAACCAGATGAGGCGTCCCAATAATGGCATTTCAAGACGCTATTGAAGATCTGAAGAAGATTGATTTTAACGATCTCGATTTTGAGAACATCGGATCATGGCCGCTGATCGCACGGGGTATTGTCTGGGCACTGGTATTCATTGCCTGCCTGGTCGGCGGCTACTATTTGCGGATTGAGGCCAAGCTGCAGTCGCTCGATAAAGTGACCAAGCAGGAGGTCGCGCTGAAGCAGGATTTTGAGCGCAAGGCGTTTAAGGCGGCCAACCTGCCGGCCTTGCGCAAGCAGATGGAAGAGATCCAGGAGAGCTTCGGCGCGCTGTTAAGCCAGTTGCCGACCGATACCGAGGTGCCGGGGTTGCTCGAAGATATCACCGAGAAAGCGGTATTCAACGGCCTCGAGATCTCCAGTATTAAATTGCAGGGCGAGCGTAAACAGGAATTTTATGTCGAGCTGCCAATCAGTATCGATGTGAAGGGCAGTTATCACGACCTCGGTGGTTTCGTGAGCGGGATAGCCGGCTTATCGCGGATTGTGACCCTGCACGACTATTCGATTAAGAGCGGTAATAACCAGCTGTCGATGAAAATTCAGGCAAAAACTTATCGCTATAAGGACGGAGAAGGCTAGTGGCGGTTTCAACGCATAGCCGGTTTATCGTTGCGGCGGCGCTCGCAGCCCTGTTAGCAGGTTGTGCTGATTCGCAGTATGACGACCTCGATGCCTATATGGATGAGGTGCGCGCAAAACCGGCGGGAAGAATCAAGCCTATTCCGCCGCTGCGTACTTATGAAGCCTTCAACTATGCGGCATCGGCGATGCGCAGTCCCTTCGACCGCCCGGTGGATGTGAAAGAAATTGCCGAAATTAAGGTTTCCAGCAACGTCAGGCCGGACCCGGACCGGCCGACGGAGTATCTGGAGCAGTTCAGCCTCGACTCATTGTCCATGGTTGGCTCGATAGAAATGGCGGGCACGCGCTGGGCGCTGATCAAAGACGGCGACGGCAGCGTGCATCGTGTGCGTAAGGGTAACCATGTCGGCCGCAATCATGGCCGTATCGTCGAATCGGAAGAGGGTTACGTCGCGGTGATTGAAATTGTTGCCAATGGCAGTAACGGCTGGATTGAACGACCGCGCACTATCAAATTGCAGCAGGTCGATAAATGAATTGCGGGTTGGAGAACCTTATGACTCAGATAAAGGGCGCCAGGGGCAGCCGGTTTCGGGGGCGAATCATCAGATTGCTTGCAGGGCCTGCACTGCTGGCCGTTGCCGGGTTAGCTCAGGCTGCCAGTATTACAGACGTCGATTTTAATGCCCGTCAGGGCGGTCGTTTTGAGGTGCGCCTCAAGTTTGACGGCACCCCGCCCGAGCCCAAGGGTTACACGATTGAAAAGCCGGCGCGGATTGCACTGGATTTTGCCGATACCGGCAGCCGTCTCAAGCAAAAACGGTTTCCGCTGTCTTTCGATAACGCCAATAGCGCGATGGTGCTGGAAGGCAACGGCCGTACCCGCATGGTGATCAATCTGGTTGAGATGGTGCCGTTCTCGTCGCGGGTCGAAGGCAATACCGTGGTTATTGATATCGGCACCCCCGGCGCCAAAGATTATCTGAAGCAGACCACCGAAAATTCTGTATTCACACGTAAGACCGAGAGCAGCAAGCGGGCGGCACGTGA
>JBFJYC010000068.1:0-12848 GCA_041622815.1 Spongiibacteraceae bacterium
CGCAGGCCGCAGGCAACTGCTGCTAACGCTGCAGGGCTCAGCGGATTAAGCCGCCAACTATCAGTTACGCACCGCTTCCACCGCTTTCAGTATTGCCGCGTCGGTCAGTATCTGCGGCAGCACGATCGCCTCCGCCTGCGGGTCCGCCGGGAACATCAAATACAGCGGGATGCCGCCGCGACCGTAGCGCTCCACCAGCTCGGTAATACGGGCATCATAGTTGGTCCAGTCGGCGACCAGCGTCACCACGCCGGCGCTACTGAATAGCACACGGGTTTTATCGGTATTCAGCACCAGCGCTTCGTTGGCGCGACAGGTGATACACCAGTCAGCGGTGACATCAACAAACACCGGCGCGCCCTTAGCCCGCAACGCGGCGACTTTCTGCTCGCTCCAGGCGCTGTCATCCGGTGCGCTACTTGCATTGGCCTCAAACAGGCCCTGATTGCTCCACAATAAAAAGCCGGCGAAGGCCAGCGCGATCCAACCGGTGGCGCGACCTGCCTGCGTATCGAAACGAAACGCCCACGCCATCAGGGCGAGCAATAACATTACCAACGCGATCAGTCCCATCGCGGTCGCGCCGGTCTGTTGGCCGAATACCCAGGCCAGCCACAGCGCCGCGGCAAATAGCGGGAACGCCAGTGCCTGCCGCAGCACCATCATCCATGGCCCGGGCCGCGGCAGCTTTTCCAGCCACGCCGGCACCAGCGTCAGAATTAATAGCGGTAATGCCATGCCCAGACCGAGGGCCGCAAACACTAACAGCGCCGTCGCCGTGGTTTGGGTCAGCGCAAAACCAAGCGCCACACCCATAAACGGTGCGGTACAGGGGCTCGCCACCACCGCGGCCAGCACACCGGTAAAGAAGCTGCCGCTGAGGCCGTCTTTGTGACTGGCATCGCTGCCGAGCCCCATCCAGCGCCCGGCAATTTCAAAATAGCCCCACATCGCCAATGCCAATACAAAAAACAGTATTGCCAGCATGGCGACAAACACCGGTGTTTGCAGTTGAAAGCCCCAACCCAGCGCCTGCCCCGACGCTTTCAGGCCGATCAATAGGGCAGCGACCACCACAAAACTCAGCACCACACCCAGTGTGTAACTGAGACCGTGCATCGGCGCGGATGCGGATTCGCTGCGCGCAAAACTCATGACTTTTAAACCCAGCACCGGGAATACGCAGGGCATTAAATTCAAAATGGCACCGCCGAGCAGCGCATAGAGCAACATCAGCAGCAGTGAGGCGTCGCTTGCATTGGCCGCCGTTTGGGGGGGCGCTCGTATGTCGGCGGCAGGCTCGTCGATTTCCGGCAACTGGTTTACCGCACCGGATGCCGGGTCAATACGGTAATGCAAAGTCCAGGGCGGGTAACACAGGCCGGCATCGGCACAGCCCTGCGACGTCAGCGCCAGCGTAAAAGGCTGCGCCGGCAGCGGTGACAGGGTCTGTTCGGCATTGAAGTAATGCACTTGCACCCGGCCGAAGAACTCATCTTCTTTTTCTTCACCGGGGCTGCGCACAAGGTCGAACGCCAGCGGCTTGCCGCGGCCGTCGGTCAGTTCAAACTTAAAATTATCGCGATACAGATAATACGCCGGCTCGATATTCCACTGCACCAGCAGCTGGTCGCCGTCCACCGAAACCAGCGGATGGTAGGCCTCGTACACCTTGAGAAAGGTTTGCTGCTGAAATTCGTCAGCTCCGGTTAAGCCTGCGGCACTGCTCCGCGTGGGCGCAGTGTCAAATTGTGCCGATGCCGACGCCGCAGCGAATGCCAGCAGTGCAGTGAAAAAAATTCTTATCGTGATCTGGCACAACGGCATAGTGAATCCGGGATTAGCGGCGCTAGATCATGCATAGACCCTGCACCGCGTTAAATGTTCAGTTTTCGGCAACGCTTAACCGGCGAACTGTTCTCTGATATTACGCTTCAACAATTTACCGGTGACATTGCGCGGCAGGGGTTCGGCGGAGATGAATACCTGGCTCGGCACTTTAAACGACGCGAGCCGGTCTTTAACCCAGGCCTGAACTTCTTCGCTATCGATCGCGGTGCCGGGTTTCGGCTGTACGACCACCGCTAATTCTTCGCCAAGACGCTCATGCGGAATACCAAAGACCGCCACGTCCTGCACTGCCGGATGATCAACGAGACAGCCTTCAACTTCACCGCAGGCGATATTTTCACCACCGCGGATCACCATGTCTTTGGCGCGGTCGACAATGAAAATAAATCCGTCGTCATCGACGTAGCCGATATCACCGGTCGCCATCCAGCCGTCGGCGAAGGTTTTGGCGGTCGCCTCCGGGTTATTGAGATACTCGCTGATACAGGTGATGGATTTAATCCAGAGCTCACCCGGTTCGCCGGCGGGTACCACATTGCCGTTCTCGTCGCGTGACTCGACATCGACAATTGGTGCAACAATACCGCTGCAACCGGGTTTGGCGCGGTAGGCATCGCCGGTGGCGCTGGCGCAGACCGCGTTGCTCTCGGTCATGCCGTAGCCGCCGCCGAAATACGGTGAACCCAGCACATCATCGGCCAGCCGCAGCACCTTCGGTGGCGACGCGCTGCCACCGGAACCCAGCGAACACAGACTGCTGATATCGGCGCCGGTGGATTTAGCCAACTCAAAAAAATCGATCAACTGGGTCGGTGTCAGACTCAGAATCGTGACCTTGTGCAGCGCGGTCAGCCGGATTGCCTCGGCGGCGTCCCATTTATACATCAGCACCAGTTTGCGCCCGCCGCGCACCGACAGCAGGAACTGCGCGTGACAGCCCGACACATGAAATAACGGGAACCCGACCAGGCTGGTGGGCGCGTGACCACCGCTGAACATCGCCTCGATCGCCTTCGGATTGGTCATCGCGGAAATCGTCGCCTGACATTCGAGATTGTAGACCGCCTGACACACCGCGCGCTGCGTGCTGAGCGCGCCCTTGGGCAGACCGGTGGTACCCGAGGTATACATCAGCAGCGCCGGGTCGTCGTCACCGACATCGAAAAAGGTCGGCTGCTTGCCTTCACCGCCGGCGATAAACTCGGCGAAATGCCGTGCATTCGAATTCAGTTCGGCATCGCTGCGCACAACCACAATTTTGAAACCCAGTTCAGCGGCATCATCGGCGATATGGTCGTAGCGCTCCCGATCGCAAAATACGACTTTGGCGCCGGAGTGATTCAGCGCATACACCAACTCTTCGCGGCGGCCCCAGGAATTGAGCGGCACCACGACAGCGCCGAGTGATGCGGCGGCGGCAAAGCTGCTCAGCCATTCCGGGTAGTTGCGCATCGCTACCGCCACGCGGTCACCCTTGCCGACGCCCAGTTCGGCGACCATCTGCACCGCAATCGCATCGACCTCGGCAAAGAACTCGACAAAGTTGCGGGTATCGCCGTTGTAATCAACAAAGGTGGTTTCGCCGTGCACCCGCCCGGCATCCAGCAGCTCGCGAAACGACTTTGGCGCGTTGACATACTGGCGGTAGCTGATGCCGCGGTAGCTGGTCTCCTGCATTGCATAGGGTGCTTCCGGCGCGGTCAGTTGCGCGGTTGCGGTCTTTGTTGCGGCGATAATGGCGGCGGCGTCAATCGAACTCATAGTCGGGCTCTTGGATTAAGTTTATTTAAAAAACAATTAGTTAATGATCTGAGGCTATACGCAATGCGGCGCTGACCGCCAGTGGTGCCAGCGCGATTGCCAGCAGCAGCATGCCGCCGAGCAGCGCCAGCTGACCGCCGGCTTCTCCGCCGGCGGCCGCGGTGGCCACCGCCGCGCTGCCAAAAATCAGCACGGGAATATAAAGTGGCAACACCAATAAGGCCAACAACAATCCGCCGCGGTTCAAACCCACGGTGAGGGCGGTACCGATGGCGCCGATGGCGCACATAATGCCGCTGCCCAGCAGCAGGCTGACAACCAGTGCCGGCATCGCGGCGGCGGGCAACTGCATAAACAAGCCGAGCAACGGCGAGATCAGCGCCAGCGGCAAACCGGTGAGCAGCCACTGCGCCGCCAAACGCGACAAAATGAGCCAGAACAGCGGCAGCGGACTCAGCAAAAACTGGTCGAGACTGCTGTCTTCGAAGTCGCTGCGAAACAGTGTTTCGGTCGCCAGAATAGACGCGATCAGCGCGATAACCCAGACCACACCCGGCGCGATCGCGGCGAGCACTTCGGGTGCCGGGCCGATGCCCAGCGGAAACAGCGCGCACACCAGAATAAAAAACAGCAGCGGGTTCGCGGTATCGCCGAGGCGGCGCCAGGCGATGCGGATATCGCGCTGCAATACCACAGCGAACGCACGCAACGCGGCGGTGCCGCTGGCCATATGTTGTGGTGTTGCCGGCACCGCTAGCGCTCCCAGTCCGCATCGTTAAGCGCACGGCCACCGTCGAGGGCAAGTTCCGAGCAGTTCAGCGAGCTATCGAGACGCTGATGGGTGGCAACCAGTGCCGCGCCACCGCGCGCCGCATGCGCCGCAAGCGCTGCATTCAATAACGCGATACCGGCAGTATCGAGGGCGGTCAGCGGTTCATCGAGCAGCCACAGCTTGGCAGGATCGGGAAACAGACAGGCCAGATTGACGCGCCGCTGTTGCCCCGCCGACAGGCTGTGGCAGGGCATATTTTCAAAACCGGCGAGTCCCGCATCCGCCAGCGCACGCCGGCAATTGGCCCTGCCGGCAGCGATACCCCGCAGCGCCAGACGCCACTGCATATTCTCCAGCGGAGTCAGCACATTTTTCAGGCCGGTGCCGTGACCGAGATATACCGCGCGGGCGCGAAAGCCCTGCGGGTCCGCTGCGACCGGGGCATCGCGGAATTCAATATCGCCGTTAAAACCGCTATAGAGCCCGGCCAGAATGCGCAGCAAAGTGGATTTACCACTGCCGTTGGGGCCGGTGATCTGCAACACCTGACCCGCGCTGACGCACAGATCGAGGTCATCAAACAACACGCGTTGCTGACGACGGCAATAGAGGCCGTGGGCTTCTAGCATCGGCGCATTCGCTTACAGATTCAGCAGACGCAGTTCGGGCGGCGCGTCGCGTTCGATGGACAGGGTTTCAAAATCGAACAGCCCGCGGTCGGCGAGCTGCGACGGGGCCACATTCTGAATCGCAGAAAAAATTGATTCGATGCGGCCGGGAAACTGCTTCTGCCATTGCTGCAACATCGCCTTGATATTCTGCCGCTGCAGATTTTCCTGCGAGCCGCAGAGATTGCAGGGAATAATCGGAAAAGCCTTGTAGTCCGAAAACGCCTGCAGATCTTTTTCACTGCAAAAAGACATCGGCCGGATCACGACATTGCGCTTGTCGTCACTGAGTAATTTCGGCGGCATCGCCGCGAGCTTGCCACCGAAAAACATATTCAGAAACATGGTTTCGATAATGTCATCGCGGTGATGGCCGAGGGCGATTTTATTGGCGCCGATCTCTTCGGCGAAACCATACAGCGAACCGCGACGCAAGCGGGAGCACAAGCCACAGGTGGTCTTGCCTTCCGGAATCACCGACTTGACGATGCTATAGGTGTCTTTTTCCAGTATGTGGTATTCGATACCGAGCTTATCGAGATAGTCCGGCAACACCTGCTCCGGAAAGCCCGGCTGCTTCTGATCCATATTCACCGCGACCAGATCGAATTTAACCGGCGCCGACTGCTGCAGATTCATCAGAATATCGAGCATCCCGTAGGAATCTTTGCCGCCGGACAGGCATACCATGACCCGATCGCCGTCTTCGATCATCTTGTACTCTTCGATCGCGCGGCCGGCATTGCGCCGCAGACGCTTCTGCAGCTTGTTAAATTCGGTCTTGCTACGGGCGTGGGTGGCTGGCGACGTGCTCATTCTGGTGCGGGTCTGGTGATCGGGCGCGAATTGTACCGTTTTATCGCACAAAAATCGTGCGACCTGCAGGGCTGACGGGGCTTGCCATGCCGTGCCGCTGGAATTTGCACCGGCGCATGTCTATCATTGGCGCCCCGCGAATTCTCAACCCCAACCGCAACAGGAAAAATCCTATGACAGCTCCCGTACGTGTCGTTGTAACCGGCGCCGCCGGCCAGATCGGCTATGCCCTGCTTTTCCGCATCGCCGCAGGCAATATGCTCGGCCCCGACCAGCCCGTGATTCTGCAACTGCTGGATATCACCCCGGCCATGGACGCGCTCAACGGCGTCAAAATGGAACTGGATGATTGTGCGTTTCCGCTGCTGACCGACATTATCTGCACCGATGACCCGGAAGTCGCCTTCAAAGACGCTGACTACGCATTGCTGGTCGGCGCCCGTCCGCGCGGCCCCGGCATGGAGCGCAAGGATCTGCTCGAAGCCAATGCCGCCATCTTCTCGGTACAGGGCAAGGCCATCGACAAAGTCGCCAGCCGTGACATTAAAGTATTGGTTGTCGGCAACCCCGCCAACACCAACAGCCTGATTACCCAGCGCAACGCACCGTCGATCAACCCGCGTCAGTTCACTGCCATGACCCGCCTCGATCACAATCGGGCGATGAGCCAGCTGGCGCAGAAAACCGGCAATGCGGTGACCGACGTCACCAATATGACGATCTGGGGCAACCACTCGGCCACCCAGTATCCGGACCTGTACAACGCCAAAGTCGGCGGCAAGGCAGCCATGGATCTGGTCGATCAGGACTGGTACGAAGCAGACTTTATCCCGACTGTTCAGCAGCGCGGCGCAGCCATCATCAAAGCCCGCGGCGCGTCCAGTGCGGCATCGGCAGCCAACGCTGCCATCGACCATATGCATAGCTGGGCATTGGGCACCGAAGGTGACGACTGGGTAAGCATGGGCGTTTACAGCGATGGTAGCTACGGCATTACCGAAGGCCTGATCTACTCCTTCCCCTGCCGCTGTAAGAACGGCGACTGGGAAATCGTACAGGGCGTTGAAGTCGGCGAGTTCAGCCAGGCCAAGATGAAGGCCACTGAAATCGAACTGACCGAAGAGCGCGACGCAGTCTCCCACCTGCTGCCGTAACACTTAGCAGCCCTCCAAATAGGGGCCAGAGTGCGATTGCCGCCGCTTTCCGTGCGGATAAATGGCACTCTGACCCCTATTTTTTATTTTTTTATAGCGGTTGCCAGTCTGGCGGGCGCTTCTCAGCGAAGGCGGTAAACGCCTCCTCCATATTGCCGGTAAAACTTGCCAGCACCTGCTGACGGTTTTCCAGCTCGGTGGCATGGCGCAGGCTCGGCGCATCCATATTGGCTTGCAGCCCTTTCTTGGTCATCCACACGCCGTATTCGTTGTTGGCGCGGATCTCGCGGGCGATTTCCAGCGCGGTATCGAGCAACAGCTCCTGCGGCACCACGCGGCTGAGCAGCCCCAGACGCAGACATTCATCAGCACCGATAGTGCGTGCGGTCAGCAGTAATTCTGTCGCCGCCGCCTGCCCGACGATGCGCGGCAGCAAATAGCTGCTGCCGACATCACAGTTGGAAAACCCCGCCTTCATATAGGCGGCACCCAGTTTCGCGGTGCTGCTGCCGACGCGGATATCGCTGGCCAGCGCCAGACTCAGGCCACCACCCACCGCCGCGCCGTGGATCGCCGCGATCACCGGCTTTTCGTTTTCATAGATCGACAGCAGCATAGCCACCAGCTGCTCCTGCGATTTGTAGATCATGCCGACGCGGCTGCGGTTTTCCGCCGCCGGACAGAGTTCCGCGCTGGTCAGGTCGGCACCGGCACAAAAGCCCTCGCCGGCGCCACTGAGAATGATCACCCGGCAAGCGCGGTTGTCGTTCAGCGCCCGAAATGCGTCAATCAAACGCCCGATTTGCGACGACGACAGCGCATTGCGCTTTTCCGGCCGGTTCATCAATACCTGAAAGATGCCCTCTTCCAGCTCAATTGTCTCTACCTCTGGCATTGTGCGACTCCCATGTTCATCATTAGCGCCCCAGACAGGAGGGCGGCAGCATATGACAGTTCATCGGCAAACAAAATTGACCGCACGACTATGCTCAGTATTGATTGCGGCCGGCGTCTCCGCCTGTGCGGGCCTGGGCGCTGATTCGGGCGACACTGTCAGGGGCTCGCAACTTTTCGCAGAAACCAATTGCCCGATCACGATAGACGGCCCCTTCCCCGCCACCGCGGTGTTTGCGACAGTTGAAGACCTTGGTCATAAAGCCTGGATGTCGGCGCTGCGGGGTACCGATGCCGACGCCGCCAGCCGCGCGCTGGTATTGGTGCATTTCGGCCCGAAACCAACGCCGGGCTACGGTGCCAGCTTTCAATCGGCGGCCACCAGCGGCCGCAAACTATTATTAAAAGTCACACAGACCGTGCCAGCTCCCGACATGATGTATGCACAGGTCATCACCTCGCCGTGCATTCTGGTCAGCGTGCCCGCCGGCAGCTACAGCGACATCAAGGTGATCGATATCGAGCCTGCCGGTGAATAAAACAAAACAAAACAGGGGCATTAAACAATCTGTCGCCGCGCTGTTTGGTCTGGTGCCGGCACCGCTGCGAACCGCCTGGGAGCTCACCACGGAAAGTCTGTCAGAGTGGCGTAAAGACGGCGGCGCGCAGCTGGGCGCTGCACTGGCGTTTTACACCATCATCTCGCTGGCGCCGCTGCTTATAGTCGTGATCATGATTGCAGGGGTCGTGTTCGGCGAAGATGCCGCACAGGGTGAAATCATGGCGCAGATCATCGACCTGATCGGCTATGAGGGCGCCGTACTCGTAGAAGAAATGCTGGTCAAAGCCAGCCAACCACAGGAAGGCATACTGCCGCAGGCGCTGGGACTTGCAGCGCTGATCTTCGGCGCAACACAGGTATTTTACCAGCTGCGCGAATCGCTGAACCGTATCTGGGATACCCGCAGCGACCCCTACCACACCGTTATTTCCATACTGCGCGCGCGGGCACTGGCCTTTACCACGGTACTGGGCGTCGGCTTTCTGCTGCTGGTGTCATTGGTGGTCAGCGCGGCGCTGGCCGCATTGCATAGCTACACAGCGGGCCTCTTTTTCGGCGCCGAGATATTGGTGCAGGCGCTTAATATTGTCATACCCTTTATGGTTATCAGCGTATTGTTCGCGCTGTTGTTTCGCGTGTTGCCGAACGCAAAAGTCCGCTGGCGCTACGCGCTGATCGGCGGCTCGGTCACCGCCCTGCTGTTCTCCATCGGTAAATTCGCTATCGGCTGGTATCTCGGCCAGCGCGCTATCGGCTCTGTCTATGGCGCTGCGGGCTCATTGGTCGTGCTGCTGATCTGGATCTATTACTCCGCACAAATCATGTTGCTGGGCGCGGAATTCACCAAGGTCTATCATCGCCGCGTCGGCGCGCCGGAAGACGGCGAGAGCCTGATTGAACCGGCACCGGTCGCAAAGTTGCCCAATAGCTATGAGAATTAAAACCCGCCGCTTCTCTGCCACCGAGCTATCGCATTTCCGCGATTTACAGCGACTGTCATTTTCAATTCTCGAAGAAGTCGCCTCAAATCTGGTTGGCGGTGAAACCGAAAAGGACATCGCACACAGTCTGGTCAAACGCTATCGCGCCGCCGGTGCCGGTGCATTTTTTCATCTGCCGGTGGCGCTGTTTGGTGAGCGCACCGCGCTACCCGGCGCCTGGCCTATAGGCAACTTTTTCCCCAAACGTAAAACCCTGCAGGTCGGTGACAGTGTGATTCTGGACGCCGCACCGCTGTTTAAAGGCTATCTGGTGGATACTTCCTACAGCTTTTGCTTCGGCCACAACGACGATCACCGCACGATGATGCAGCACCTTGCCGGTTACCGCGACAGTGTGCCAGCCGCGATTAACAGCGGTGACGGTTTCAAAACCATTGCCGACCGCGTACTGACAACGATGCAGGCAGCCGGCTATGAACCGGCACACACCAAGCACCCCGGTGAAGTGCTCGGCCACCGCGCGATCAAAACTCCGAATCTGCCGTTTCAGCCACGCATGCAAGGCTTTGATGCCGTATCGCTGGGCTGGTTTAAAATTAAGGACAGTCTGGCGATGCGCGGTGTGGGGAGGCGCAGCCCCCTGTGGAACAGCTCGCGGGCATCTGACCACCCGGCCCATGACGGCTTATGGTTGGTAGAGCCCCACGCAGGTCTCGGGGCCGTCGGCGCAAAGTGGGAAGAAATTCTGGTTATCGACAAGGGTGAGGCGCGCTGGCTCGACGACAACCCGCCGCATGTCCGGCAGTGGGCGCAGATCGCCGCCGGCGACGATTACCGGCCCCCGCCCGCGACACCCGGCGACATAGCCTTAATCCAGAACAGTTGAATCGCGCCGGATTTCATCGCGCGCCATGGCTTCCCACAGGAACGGGAAGCCGTTGACATCGGTGCGCTGTCCGGTGGCGATGGCAATGTCTTCGGGCAAGGGCGAGCCGCCGCCAAGCGCTTCGACACGCCAAGCCATGCGGCTGCGCCACTCCAAGGTAATTGCGCGCAAATGCGCCTGACGAACATCTTTAGCCACCACCAGTACACCGTGGTTGGCGAGTAAGGCCCACTTATTGCTACCGAGCGCGTCCACAGCGGCGCGGCCCAGCTCGGTGTCTTCGACCGTGCCACGGTACTCGTCATAGATCACCGGATCAGAGTCGACCAGGGCGGAGGTTTGATCATAGATCGGCGGCACCCGTCCGGCGGCTGACCACACCGATCCCCACTGCGGATGGTTGTGGATCACCACGCCGACATCATGCCGTGCGGCGTGGATATCAACGTGCAGATTGATCGCCGGGGTGATATTCCATTCACCTTCAATCACCTTGCCCTGTTCGTCGAGACGCAGGATGTCGGAGGCGGTGAGCTCAGCCCAGGTCAGCTCCCAGGGGTTTGCCAAATAGGTGCCGTCGTTCTGACGCACGGTAATATGACCGGCGATATGGTCGTTGTAACCCTCGCGAAACAACATGCGGCACATCAGCGCCACCGTTTGCTGCGGCGTCAGCTCCGGCAGCAACGGGTGGCGGCCCGGATTGGGTGTATAGGCCGCCAGCAAATCGTAGTTCAGCGTATTCTCTAGCATAGTTATTTCCTTTGTAATGCAGGCGTTGTCTGATCAATGAAAACGATTATACTCAGGTCGATACCGCTGAAGTATTCGCATCCCGGAAACACGCAAACTCACTCTTACTCGTTAATTTTAATACCCATTATTTTGGATTTAGCGCGCTCGCAGGCACAGCACCCGGATTCCCTTGAATAAAAAAGCTGTGAAAGCAAAACGGGGGCGAAGCCTACGTTAGATCAGTTTCAGACGTTGCGCCTAGTACAGACACGATTGGAGTTCGCATATAAGAAAACCGACCACTATGCCTGAGAACTTCGATTTACAACCAACGCTACGCGGACCGCGAGTCACTATCAGACCAGTTTCAGTTGAAGACTGGGCTCCGCTGTTCCGCGCGGCTGCCGACCCTCAAATCTGGACACTGCACCCGGTACCCGACCGCTATAAGGAAGATGTTTTCCGAAAGTTTTTCAACCATGCAATCGCCTCGCAATCCGCCTTTGTTTTTGTCGACACGCAATCCGGAGACATTTTCGGCTCCAGCCGGTATCACGGATACGACCCGGCGCGACGTGAGATCGAGATCGGATGGACTTTTATGGTGCGGAAATATTGGGGCGGCAGCTACAACGCGGAGATTAAGAAGCTAATGCTCGATCACGCTTTCCGGTTTGTGAATAACGTGACGTTTTGGGTCGGAGAATCTAATTTGCGGTCACGCCGTGCGATGGAGAAAATTGGTGGTGTCCTCCGTCCGGGAACAACCACCCGCGCGCTTAGCGGCAAAGTGCCCTATGTCATATACGATATCGTAAAGCCTTGTTAGGTAATCCTGAATTCACACTAGGCAATTATCTCCGGCAACGTATCCCCGGCGCGCGGCTGGAACCACTGCAGCTGCCGCAGGTGCCGGAAATATCGCTGTATCTGATCAATGAAGACTATCCCCGCGATGGTTTAAACGCGGAGCAGGCTGACGCGCTGATGGACAATCCGCCCTACTGGGCTTTTTGCTGGGCCAGCGGACAGGTACTGGCGCGGCAGATACTCGATAATCCGCACTGGGTAAAAAATAAAACTGTGATCGATTTTGGCGCCGGCTCCGGTGTGGTCGGCATCGCCGCCAAAATGGCCGGCGCGGCGCGCGTGCTACTCTGCGACCTTGATCAACAGGCACTGGACGTAGCGTTGCTGAACGCGGATCTCAATGCTGTAGCGCTGGAGTACTACGATGATTTCGACGCTTGCCTGCAAAATCAGGGTTTGGCAACCGACGTCATCACCGTCGCCGATGTTTTTTATGACCGCGACAATCTGCCGTTGCTGAAGGATTTTAACCAACGCTTTGATTTGGTGCTGGTCAGCGATTCGCGGCTGCGCGGACAGGCACTACCGGGGCTGACAATGGTTAGCAGCCACAACAGCCATACCGTGCCCGACCTTGACGAGTCGGTATCATTTAACCGCGTGACGCTGTATCAACGCACTGCAGTTAACAGGCAATAAAAAGGGAATAATAATTTTGACGAGCGATAAGGCCCCGACAACAGACAGCACGCTGCACTTTGCCGGCATGAGCCTGCTGCTGGCGTTGACGCCGGTCGCGGCAATGGTCGGCATGTTGATCGCAGCGCTTATCGTATTCGGCGACGACACCACCGGTGGTCCGGCGCAGCTGGTGCTGATCCTGGCAGGTTGTATCGCCGCGGTGATCGGTATGCGCCGCGGAGTGAGCTGGATAGAACTTGAAAAATCGGTCGCGCATACGCTGTCACAGGCGGCAATGGCGATGCTGATTCTGCTCA
>JBFJYC010000069.1:0-12802 GCA_041622815.1 Spongiibacteraceae bacterium
CGCCTACCGCGCCATGGCGGCGGCACTTGCCGATGCCGGTCTGGCGCCGGATGCGGTGAATTATATCAATGCACATGGTACCTCTACACCGGCGGGCGATATCGTAGAATCGGCGGCGGTCGAGCGTTTGATGGGGCCTGCGGCCGGTAAAGTCGCGGTCAGCTCCACCAAATCTATGACCGGTCATTTGCTCGGCGCCGCCGGTGCCATTGAAGCAATATTTTGCGCCTTGGCGATCCGTGATCAGGTCGCGCCGCCGACTATCAACCTCGATAATCCGGATGAGGGCTGTAATCTCGATTATGTGCCCCATACCAGTCGCGATTTGCCGATACAGCATGCGATGTCCAATTCTTTTGGCTTCGGTGGTACCAACGGCAGCCTGATTTTCAGCAAGGTCTGAAGCCGGTGCCGGACACCGAGCAATGGCCGGTGTGGGTGAACGGCCGGCCGGCTGCGTCGATCGCGACCGATAACCGCGGTCTCGCCTATGGCGACGGCTTGTTCGAAACGATTCTGGTTAAGGGCGGCTCGCCGCTACTCGCAGATTGGCATTGGCAGCGTTTGCGAACCAGCTGCGAGCGCCTTGGACTGAGCCCTGATTTCAAAGCACTGCATACCCAACTCGAATCATTTTGCGCGGCCTTGCAGTTCCGGGCATGGGCTGTGGTGAAGCTGATCTGCGTACGGCAATCAGGCGGCAGAGGTTACCGGCCGTTAACGCCGGACTGCGACATTATTCTGTCTTCCGCCGCTGCGGATGCGCCCCAAGCGGCGGTCGCGTGGCAGCGCGGTGTCCGTGTTGCAATACTCGATTTTCGCTGCAGTACCAGCCCGGTGCTGGGCGGTATCAAGCATCTCAATCGTCTCGATCAGGTGCTCGCCAGTGCCGAGGCTGCGACACGCGGGCTTGATGAAGGGGTGCTGTGCGATCGCGACGGTTTTGTCGCCGGCGCCTGTGCCGCAAGTATTTTTTACCGCAGCGGTAATACGCTGTCGGTCATCAGGCATCCCGATTGCGGTGTCGATGGCACCATGGCGGCCTTTATCGCAGCGCATAGTGAGGCCTGGCTGGCTTTGCCGGCACGCAAAAAGAAGTGCCGCGACACCGACCTTAAGGCGGCGGATGAAGTATTCTGTTGCAACGCCTTGCGCGGTATCTGGCCGGTGATCGCGATCGATGACAAACAGCTGCCAATAGGTGACATGACCCGGGGTTTGCAGGCACATTTGAGTAGTGGGATTTTCAATTAAAAGATTAGCTGCAATATTTGTGGTGCTGGCGCTGCTGGGTGGCGGTATCGCCCTGTCGCGGGCGCTTGCCTTTCTCGATATGCCGCTGTCGATAAAGGGTGAGGCGCTTGTATTTGAGTTACCTGCGGGCAGCAGTTTCCGCGCCGCCGCCGCCGATTTGCATTCACGCGGTGTGCTGAAGTGGCCACGGATTCTGATTCTCTATGCGCGCCTGACTGGTGAAGCGCGTCAGGTACACGCCGGTGAATACGCAGTAAAAGCCGGTACTACGCCGCGGCAGCTGCTGAGCCTGATGACCAAAGGCGCTGTGGTGCAGCGCAGAGTCACGCTGATCGAAGGTAGTACGGTGGCAATGGCCATCGATTTGGTGCAGCAAAAGGACGGTATCAAGGCCACGCCGGGATTGACCCCGGCAAAACTCGCCGCGCATTTTAAGCTGGATAATCCCGATGACAACCGCATGGAGGGTTGGTTGTTTCCGGACACCTATAATTTTCCCAAAGGTACCAGTGATCTGAAATTGCTTACCACCGCCTATCGCCGCATGCAGGAAGTGCTGGCGGAGGAATGGGAATTACGGTCTCAAGATCTGCCCTATGCATCACCCTACGAAGCACTGATCATGGCGTCTATCGTGGAAAAGGAAACCGGTGTGCCGGAGGAGCGGACCCGGATCGCCGGTGTTTTTGTACGCCGCCTGCAACGCAAGATGCGGCTGCAAACCGATCCGACGGTAATTTATGGTATCGGTCCGGGATTCGACGGCAATCTGCGCACGCGGCATCTGCGTGACGAAGCCAATCCCTATAACACCTACCGGATACCGGCGTTGCCGCCGACGCCGATCGCGCTGCCGGGACGGGAAGCAATTTACGCGGCGTTGCACCCGGCGCCGGGTGATAGTTTGTACTTTGTCGCCCGCGGCGATGGCAGCCACTATTTTTCCAAGACGCTGGCCGAGCACACCACCGCGGTGAAGAAATATCAGATTGACCAACGCCGCAAGCAATACCGGTCGGCGCCACGATGAGCGGCGCGATGTTTATCACTGTGGAAGGCGGTGAGGGTGTCGGTAAGTCCACCAATATGGACTTTATCGAGGCGCACCTGACGGCGTCGGGAATCGATGTTTTGCGAACCCGGGAGCCCGGTGGCACGCCTCTGGCCGAACAGATCCGGGACTTGCTGCTTTCGCCGCGGGATGAAACGGTGTCCGACTGGGGTGAACTGCTGCTGGTGTTTGCGGCGCGCGCGCAGCATGTCAACAATGTTATCGCGCCGGCATTGGCGGCGGGCAAGACGGTGCTATGTGACCGCTTCACGGATGCGACCTTTGCCTATCAGGGCGCCGGCCGCGGTTTGTCGATGGACAAAATCAGCCAGCTGGAGTCCATGGTGCTCGGCGATGTGCGTCCGGATCTCACCATATTGTTGGATGCGCCGGTGGCAGTGGGCATGGCGCGCGCGCTGGAACGCGGCGAGCCGGACCGCTTTGAGCAGGAACAGACCGCCTTTTTTGAACGGGTGCGGGCCTGTTACCGCGACCGCGCCGCCAGCGAGCCGGCGCGGTTTGAGGTTGTCGATGCCGGTGCTGAGCTGGCGCGGGTACAGTCGGAGCTCGCCGCGGTACTCGAGCGGCGCTTCGGCGGGTTGCCGCGATGACGCAGGCAGATACACCGCTGGCCTGGCAGGCGGCGCAATGGCAACGCTGGCAGCGCAGTATCAGTGCCGGTCGCAGGCCGCATGCCTTATTGCTTGCCGGTTGCGATGGTATCGGTAAACGCCACTTTGCGAATTACCTGATCGCCGGATTGCTCTGCGAAAGTCCGCAGTCCGCCGCGCCCTGCGGTAGCTGTCATGGCTGTGAAGTCCGTCGCGGCGGGGCGCATCCCGCACTGCGATTATTGCAGCCACCCGAGGGAAAACGTCAGATTCCCGTCGACGAAGTGCGCGCGGCGATTGATATGTTTAGCCGCTCGGCGATGCTCGGTGACACCAAGGTTTGTCTGATTGAACCGGCTGAGGCACTCGGCGTTGCCTCGTGTAATGCCTTGCTGAAAACGCTGGAAGAGCCACCCGGTGACGCAGTGATTATTCTGCTCAGTGCCAGCCCTTCGGCTTTGTTACCGACCATCCGTTCGCGCTGTCAGCAGCTGAAGTTTCATGTGCCGGAGGTCGCCGCGGCGCGCGACTGGCTGCGCGCGGTAAGCGATGCGGACGATACTGCTATCGACGCTGCATTGACAGAGGCAGGGGGCAGGCCATTGCTGGCGGCGGAGTATCTTAGTGCCGGTATCGTCGAATTACGCAAAAGCTGGGATGCGGATTGGGAGCAGTTGAGCGCTGCCAGGCTCACAGTGCCGGTGTTAGCCGAACAGTGGGCGAAGCTGGATTTTCTGCCGTTGCTCGACTGGCTCTGTGCGCGGCTCGCCAGCTGTGTCAGATCACAGGCACTGGGTGGGGCAATGCCGCCGTCGTGGACCGCGCTGCAGAATTATTCACCGCGGGTACTGCATGAAATTCATCGCGACCTACAGCAGCTCAACTGGCAGAGCCAAAGTTTTGCCAACGCCAACAAACGGCTGCAGCTGGAAGCGGTTTTGTTCCGTTTAACCGGAAAACAGTCTATCCTTCGGACATGAGCATGATCGCCTCGGGCAGTAAAAACGGTATTTTATCGCTAACGATAAAAGACAAAGCCGTGCTCTATGCCGCCTACATGCCCTATCTGAAAGACGGCGGTTTGTTTATTCCTACCAATAAAGCCTATAGCCTCGGTGACGAGGTTTTCATGTTGCTCAATCTTATCGATGAGCCCGAAAAAATTCCTGTTGCGGGCAAAGTGGTCTGGATTACGCCGAAGGGCGCGCAGGGTAACCGTGCGGCAGGTGTCGGCGTACAGTTTATCGGCGATGACGATACGGCTAACAAAAAGATAGAAAACTATCTGGCCGGTGTGCTCGAATCCGATCATCCGACCCACACGATGTAAACACCCTTTTCACGTGTTAACCGATTCCCACTGCCATTTGGACCGGCTGGATTTGCGTCATTACGACGGTGATCTGAATGCCGCAATTAGCGCCGCCCACGAAAGCGGCGTCGGCCGTATGTTATGTATCGGCATCGACCGTGGCAACGCGCCGGCCGTGCAGCAAATTGCCGAGCAGCATCCCGGTATTTACGCTTCAGCTGGTGTTCATCCCCTCGATCTTGAAGATGCCGCGATCGCGATGGATGAATTGCTCGGTCTGCTGGCCGCACCGAAGGTGATCGCGGTTGGCGAAACCGGTCTGGACTATTACTACAGCCAGGATTCCAAGGTTTTGCAGCAGGAGAGCTTTGCCTTGCACCTGCAGGCTGCCGCGGCCACGGCTAAACCGGTGATTGTGCATACCCGCGACGCGCGCGAAGACACTATAGCGATTATCCGTGAGCACGGTGATGCGGAGGTGGCAGGGGTGCTGCACTGTTTTACCGAATCGCTGGAGATGGCGAAGCAGGCTTTGGATCTGAACTATATGATCTCGTTTTCCGGCATTATCACCTTTAAAAATGCAGCAGAACTCCGCGAAGTTGTCAGCGCGGTGCCGTTGGACCGGATGTTGGTCGAGACCGACTCGCCCTATCTGGCGCCGGTGCCGTATCGCGGCAAAAAGAATGAGCCGAAATTTGTCGTCGAAGTCGCCAAGTGCGTGGCGGAGATTAAAGGCGTGTCTTACGATGAGGTTGTCGCGCAGACCAACGCCAACTTTGATCGCTTATTCGGCGGCGGTTTAAAGTTCTACAACGAGGCCGGCGCTTAGTGCAGCGCTGCTCTGTACCCAGCCACCGAGGATTATTGTGACCGCTTCCAAAGTTCAAGCTGTAAAAATTCTGCCGCTCAATGATGCCCATGAGCAGCTTGGCGCCAAGATGGTGCCTTTCGCCGGCTATGCGATGCCGGTGCAATATAGCGGCGGTATTATCGCCGAGCATTTGCATACCCGCGCCGCCGCGGGACTTTTTGATGTCTCCCATATGGGGCAGGTATTCGTCACCGGTCCGGACGCCGCGACGGCGCTGGAGAAGGTTCTACCGGTGGACGTTGCGGGTTTAGCGGCGGGTGAGCAGCGCTACGCGCTGCTGCTGAATGACGACGGCGGTATTCTCGATGACCTGATGATTACCAATGCCGGTGATCACTGGCTGCTGGTTGTGAACGCCGGTTGTAAGTATGAGGACTTGGCGAGAATCCGGCAGTTGTTGCCGGATGATTTTTCGGTTGAGCTCGATGAGAACCGCGCCTTGCTGGCACTGCAGGGGCCTGCGGCACGGCAGGTGATGGGCCGGTTGAGCCCGGCATTGGCGAAGCTGCCGTTTATGCGCGCCGCACAAGTCGATATCGACGGCATTCAGGTGTGGGCGAGTTGCTCTGGCTATACCGGTGAAGATGGTTACGAGTTGGCGCTGGCTGCCGCCGACGCGCCGGCGCTGTTTGCCCGGCTGCTGGCGGAAGAGGAAGTTCAGCCGATAGGCTTGGGCGCCAGAGATTCACTGCGTCTGGAAGCGGGTTTGTGCTTATACGGCTCCGATCTGAACCCGGATATCGATCCGGTCACGGCGAACCTGAAATGGTCGATCAGCCCGGTACGACGGACCGGCGGCGCCCGCGCCGGTGGTTACCCCGGCGCTGATAATGTCGCCGCGCTCTGGGATTCACCGCCGCGCAGCCGGACTTTGTTGGATGTCGACGGCAAAGCGCCGTTGCGTGCCGGCGTGCCTCTGGTCCGCGGGGATGAGAGTGTCTGCGGCGAAATCAGCAGCGGCGGTTTCGGCCCCTCAGTGCAGAAGCCGGTAGCGATGGGCTTCGTGGACACGGCTGTATTGGCTTCGGGCGAGCCGCTGTTCGCAGCGTTGCGCGGCCGGAAAATACCGGTTTCGCCCCGCAAAAAACCGTTTGTCGAGCAGCGCTACGTGCGCAACGTCGAATAACAGGCCTGTGCGCAGCGGCGTCGTCGAGGGGTTCTACGGGGCGCTCTGGAGTGAAGCAGCAAGGCTGCGTTTTCTCGAGGCATTGGCCCGCGCCGGCGCCGATGCGTTTATCTATGCCCCGAAAGCCGATCGCAGCTTGCGACGCGAGTGGGCGGCAGCATTTACAGCCGATCAGACCGCCGCCTTATCGCGCCTGCGGGATGCCTGCCGGCGCCTCGGTCTTGCGTTCGGTATCGGGATTTCACCCTCAGGCTTGGCGGCGGAGATTGACTCGGCGCGCGCACGCCAACAGTGGCGCGCCAAGGCGGCGGCGATAGCCGCGCTCGAGCCCGATGAAGTCTGGCTGTTGTTTGACGATATGCCGGTGTCCGGTGATGCGCTGGCGCGGGCCCAGCTCAGCATTTATCAAGATCTGGCCGCAAGCTGCAGCGATATCCGGCTCGCGGTCTGCCCCGGATTCTATTGCTTCGATCCGATTCTGGAGAAATTGTTCGGGGCGCGGCCGCCGCAATACTGGCGCGATCTCGGGGCCGGCTTACCGGCGGATACCGGGCTGCTATGGACAGGCAACGGCGTGCTCAATGCAACGATCGCCATAGCCGATTGCGAGCGCGCCGCAGAGGCGCTGGGGCGACCACCCGTGATTTGGGATAATTACCCGGTCAACGACGGTCGTAAAAGCAGTAATTTCTTACATCTGGATGCGATTCGCGGCCGCGAATTTGCGGGCAGCGATGTCGCGGCGGGACACTTTATCAACCCGATGGTGCAGCCGGCATTGTCCGAGATCGTGTTGCCGAGTCTCGGGGCACTGCACCGCGAGGGTGGCGATTATGACCCTGACCGGGCGCGGGAGGGCGCATTCAGCGGTTTGCCGGCGGATCTAGCGCGATTGCTGCAGCGGGACTGGCAGCGTTTCGCAACGCAGGGTTTGAGCGGCATGGCGGCCGAGCATTCCCGGTTGCTGGCCGACTACGCAGCGGTTGCGCACCCCGCGGCCGCGGAAATTTGTGCCTGGCTGCGGGGCGACTATGCGTTCGATCCGGAAGTGCTGAATGACTAAATGCGCCCGGGTGCTGACGTAGAGCCGGATCTTTTTCCGGTTTTGAGACAGGCTTCTCATAACCTGCTCTTATGACGCGACATAATGCATCTGTGCTTGCCGGGCGCATGAGTGTTTGAGAGGCCACTCTGCGTCCGGCGCACCCTTTTTCTTTCCCTCTATCTGTATCCCCGAACAGCGCGGTATTTCCGCGACAATCGGTTACAATCGGCGGTTTTTAGCCAGGCTGTCGCCTTCGATGCAGGTAGTAGATCTCAGATCCCTTCCCCAGCAGTGCCCGGAACAGTGGCTGCATTCGAGTCAGGCCGATAGTGTCAGCGGTATTGTCGCGCTGCGCTTTCAAGCTGAACAATACTGGCTGGAAGCTGCCGCAGCGCTCGACCTTGTCGCTATCTGCGACACCGATATCTATCCCGCAGGTGAGGTCGCCATTGCCCGTTGGAGCGAGCAGGTCGGCGATCTGAGGCTTGCCGACTGCCCGACGGTGCCGGCCATCGCCAAGGCCTTAGCGGTGCCGCTGTTCGACTTTGTCAAACCGGTCCTACTTTATCCGGTGAGGATTCCCAAGCCCTGGGGAGAAGAGGTCTGGTACACCGGTATTGAAGCGCGCGGGCAGGCGGCCTGCGGCTCTGCGGACTATCAAATACCCTTGCCCTGGCTGCTGGCGGCGTTCCCCGGACGCAGCTGTGGCGGCGCGGTGTCGGGCCTGATTCTGTTGAAAATACTGGCACCGCTGCCGGAGGAAGTCCGCGGCGACCTGTATCTGGAGTTGCACGAAGAAAAGCGCGAAGTCTATGTGGTGACGCACGTCGATGAGCGGGCCTGGCCGACCGGTGTCGGTGGCATTCGTTTCGGCTTTGACCGCGAACGGCTGGAACAATTGGGCGAAGATGGCTTTCGCGCTGAATTTCTGGCGGCCGTCCAGCGCTATGAGCGGGTTCGCCGGCGGATCGATGCGCTGCCCGAGGCCGATCGCAGTCACTTGCCCGTTGAGCTGTCAGCAGAGGAAGAGCGGCTGCGCGCCGAAATGAACGCCTTTACCGGCATGCTGCCACTGCGGGTCGGTGATGTGATCAAAGTACCAACCTACACCCCACATTCCTTGCAGCACGGGGTGCGTACGGTTGAATTTCAGACGCCGGTGTATGAGCGGATGATTCTGTCCTTCGCGCAAAAGGTGCTCACTCAGGATCATTGGGACACCGAAAAAGCGGTGCAACTGATGCAGATGGAAACGCCGCCCCAGCCCGAGCCCGAATTGCTGCGCCGTGAAACCGGTGGTCGGGAAGAGCGGATTGTGGATTTTGAAGATTTTGAGGTGCGGCGGATCCGGCTGGAGGGTCCGGTAGGGATTTCATTACCGGCAATCTTCGATTATGCGCTAATCATGTGCGTATCGGGCCGGGTCGAGGTCGCAGGCCGCTTATTCGGCCCTGAACAGGCGGGACTGCTTCCGGCAGAGACGGCGGGTTTTCAGCTACTCAACTGTACGCCCGGCCAACCCGCGGTTTGTCTGCTCGCATTACCGCGATAATCACGGTTTTGGTTGCTGATATTTAGCCGCGTATGGCACAATCCGGCTCCCGCAAATCGTGGCTCAAACCGCGTATTCCTGCGAAAGTGGCGGAACTGGTAGACGCGCTGGATTTAGGTTCCAGTACTTTAATCGGTGTGGGGGTTCGAGTCCCCCCTTTCGCACCATATTCAACAGACTTGTTAAGGGCACAAGGCGTCGCCGGGTAGGCGATGACGGTGCCGGTTGCGGTCTGATTTCTGAAAGAACAGAGGTGAATTCATGCAAGTTTCAGTTGAGACCACATCGGGCCTCGAGCGCCGCCTGATAGTTGGCGTTCCCGGCGAGCGGGTCGATAACGCGGTCAACGCAAAATTAAAGGAAGCCAGCCGCAACGTTAAGTTAGATGGCTTTCGCCCGGGCAAGGTGCCCATGAAAGTGCTGAAGCAGCGCTTCGGCGAGTCGGTACGGATGGAAGTACTCGGCGATGTCATCAATGAATCGTTCCGAGACGCGATCCAGCAGCAGCAGCTGCACCCGGTCGGTCAACCCAATATCGAGCCGAAATCGATTGATGAAGGCAAAGATATCGAATTTATCGCGACCTTCGAAGTGTTGCCGGAAATCGATCTGAAGAACTGCGACAACATTGCCGTTGAGCAGGCGTCCTGTGAGATCACTGACGCCGACGTCGACAGTATGATCGTCAAAATACGCGAGCAAAACCAAACCTGGGAAGAAGTTTCCCGGCCGGCTGCGTCAGGCGACAAGGTTAAGATTGATTACAAAGGCAGCAAAGACGGTGAGGCCTTTGATGGCGGCAGCGCCGAAGATTCTGATCTGGAATTGGGATCGGGCCGTATGATACCCGGATTTGAAGACGGTATCGTCGGGATGTCAGCGGGAGAAACCAAGGTATTGGATCTGCAGTTTCCCGAGGAGTATCACTCGGAAGATCTGCGTGGCGCTAAGGTGCAGTTTGAAATTACATTGAAAGCGGTAACCGAACAGCATTTGCCCGAACTGAACGAAGAGTTGTTTGAAAAGTTCGGTGTAAAGGAAGGCGGTGAAGAAGCGTTCCGTAAGGAAGTGCGCTCGAACATGGAGCGGGAGCGCGATAGCCGCCTTGAAAATCGTAGCAAAACCCAGATTCTGGATGCAGTGCTGGAGTTGCACAAAGATCAGATGATTCCGCAGGCATTGGTCGCGCAGGAAATCGAAGCGCTGCGCAATCAGTCGATGCAGCAATTCGGTGGTTTACAGGGCAATGCCGATTTCGATTTCAAATCTATTTTGCCGGATGACATGTTCTCCGAGCAGGCTGAGCGGCGGGTCCGTCTCGGGCTGGTGTTAAACGAAATGATCAGCCGTGATGATATTAAAGCGGATGCCGATAAGGTGCGCGAAACTATCGAAGAGATGGCTGCCGGCTATGAAGATAAGCAGGGCTTTATCGAGTGGTGTTACGGCAATCAGCAGCAGCTGCAGAATATTGAATCAATGGTTGTCGAAAACGCGATCGTTGAAAAATTGACCGCAGCAGCGAACGTTTCCGAAATCAAATTGAGTTACGATGAGCTGATGGCACCGCCGGCACAGGATGAAGCCGGCGACGACGCCTGAACAACACAGGAACAAATGAAATGACAGATATAGCGAATGGCCTGATGCAAGCACCCCGCGGATTGGGTTTGATACCGATGGTGGTAGAACAGACCGCAAGGGGAGAGCGTTCCTACGACATCTATTCCCGCTTGCTCAAAGAGCGGATCATTTTCTGTGTCGGGCAGATCGAAGATCAAATGGCCAACCTGATTGTTGCCCAGATGTTGTTTCTGGAATCCGAAAACCCGGACAAAGAGATTAGTCTTTACATCAATTCACCCGGTGGCGTGGTTACCGCCGGTCTGTCTATTTACGACACTATGCAATTTGTGAAACCTGATGTCAGCACCATGTGTATTGGTCAGGCTGCCAGCATGGGGGCTTTTTTGCTCGCCGGTGGCGCCGAAGGTAAGCGCCGGATCCTGCCGAATGCGCGGGTGATGATTCACCAGCCCAGCGGCGGTGCCCAAGGGCAGGCCACCGATATCGACATTCAGGCGCGTGAGATTCTGATTTTGCGCGAGCGCCTCAATAACCTGATGGCCAAACATACCGGCCAGGATATTGAGACAATTCGCCTCGACACCGAGCGCGATCGCTTTATGAATGCAGAAGAATCAAAGAGTTACGGCATTGTAGATGAAGTTGTCTCAAGTAGGGGTTAGCCGAGACAGCGCCTAAAAAAGGCGCGCTTTCCGCCTGCCGGAACTTGAAAAATGAGGTTAAAGGCCCCATCTTATGAGGCTTACAAGCACTTTTTAGTGCAGTGACAATGTGTGGCGGGAGTTGAATGAGCGAGCAGGGAAAAGACGGCGGCGATAACGGCAAACTGTTGTATTGCTCGTTCTGCGGTAAAAGCCAGCATGAAGTGCGCAAACTGATCGCCGGTCCGTCGGTATTCATCTGCGATGAATGCGTCGATCTCTGTAACGACATCATTCGCGAAGAGGTTCAGGAGGCCAGCTCGGACTCCGGTCAGGACCGACTGCCCACCCCTGAAGAAATCAACAATATTCTGGATCAATACGTGATTGGCCAGGCCCGCGCCAAGAAAGTGCTGGCAGTTGCGGTATACAACCATTACAAGCGTTTACGCCACGACGGTAAATCCGGCAATGATGTCGAACTCGGCAAGAGTAATATCCTGCTGGTCGGCCCGACCGGTTCCGGTAAAACGCTGCTCGCGGAGACGTTGGCGCGCCTGCTCGACGTGCCGTTCACGATCGCTGACGCTACCACCCTGACCGAAGCCGGGTACGTTGGTGAAGACGTTGAAAATATCATTCAGAAGCTGCTGCAAAAATGTGATTACGATGTCGACAAAGCGCAGATGGGCATTGTTTACATCGACGAAATCGATAAGATTTCACGCAAGGCTGACAACCCTTCTATTACCCGCGACGTTTCCGGGGAAGGCGTGCAGCAGGCGCTGCTTAAATTGATCGAAGGCACAATTGCCTCGGTGCCGCCGCAGGGTGGTCGCAAGCATCCGCAGCAGGAATTCCTGCAGGTGAATACCGCTAACATTCTGTTTATTTGCGGCGGTGCTTTCGCCGGCCTCGAGAAAGTCATCCGCGAACGCTCAGAAAAAGGCGGCATCGGATTCGGCGCGGAAGTCAAAACCAAAGACGAAAAGAAAAATGTTGGTGAGATTCTTGCTGATCTGGAGCCGGACGACCTGGTTCGCTACGGCCTTATCCCTGAGTTTGTCGGTCGTTTGCCGGTGATCGCGACGCTGGAAGAGCTCAGCGAAGATGCCCTGGTACGCATTCTCACCGAGCCCAAGAACTCGCTGACCAAGCAGTACACCAAGCTGTTTGAAATGGAGAATGTGGAGGTCGATTTCCGCGAGGACGGGCTCCGCGCTGTCGCCGAAAAGGCGATGACCCGCAAAACCGGTGCGCGTGGTTTGCGCTCGATTCTTGAGGCTGTACTGCTGGACACAATGTACGAGATACCCTCGGCGGAAGGTGTCAGCAAAGTGGTGATCGATGAATCAGTCATCCGCGGTGAATCTGAGCCGCTACTGGTTTACAACACGCCTGAAAAACCAAAGGCTGCCTCCGCTGACGACTAGACAGCAATTTTATTCCGCCACTGCCGTAAGTTCAGCAGCCGCGACTGCCCGACCCCGGGTACCGGCAGTAACAGAAAACGTTTTCCTTGCATCGGAGTCACAACGGTAGAGCTATGACTACAGACGCTGAATATTTTGATATGCCACTGTTACCACTACGGGATGTGGTGGTGTACCCGCATATGGTTATTCCGTTGTTTGTCGGTCGCGATAAATCGATTCGCGCACTGGAAGTCGCGATGGAAGCCAGCAAAGAAATTATGCTGGTCGCACAGCGTGACCCGAACCACGATGACCCCGGTGCCGACGAGCTCTA
>JBFJYC010000070.1:0-12713 GCA_041622815.1 Spongiibacteraceae bacterium
GAATTACTGAAAGTAAAACTACCCAGCACCAGCGCGATGGTGCCGAAGTTGTGCAGGTATTCCGGCAGCCAGCGTCGCAGCAGCAACTCCCTCAGGAACAGGGCGCTGAATAATCCCACCAGTGTTCCGATACCGATAATCTGCACAAAGCTAAGCGATGCCACCAGTACGGCTTCCGTGGTGGAGGTCGCTAAAATATATTCAAATACAACGACCGCGAGCAGCGCGCCGATCGGGTCGATGATGATGCCTTCCCAGCGCAGCACGTTGGAGATATTGCGGTTGGGCCGGATTGTCCGCAGCATCGGCACGATAACCGTCGGTCCTGTGACGACGACCAGTGTGCCGAATAGCAGCGCCATCGGCACGGTGAATTCGAACAACAGATAGCTGGCAAAGGCGCAGCCGAACCAGGTCACCACTGCGCCAAGCGTCGTCAGTTTTTGCACCACGGCTTTGTGTTGCTGAATCTGCTCCCAACGCAATGTCAGGCTGCCTTCGAACAGAATAATAGCCACCGACATCGATACGATGGGGAATAGCAGGTCACCCAATAGCAGATCGGGATCAACGATGCCGAGCCCCGGCCCCGCCATAATGCCGGCAATCAGCAGGAACAGAATTGCCGGTACCTTCAGGCGCCATGCAAGCCATTGGCAGCCGAATCCGGTAACTACTACGGTGGCGAAAAGTGCGGCGGTTGAATCCAATTGAAATCCGGAAGTGTGAGAGTGTTAAATTTGTCTGAGCTGCGCCGCATTATACGGATCACGGACCAATATAGCGCTTATAATGCCCGATTATTGAATTTTGCGGCAGGCTCGGGGTCTCAGATGTCTGAGATATCGTGACTAAGCGGGTCGCTACGGGAATCAATCGCTGTGGTACATCGGACGGGGAAATCGCTGTGAATATTGTTTTCCGCGCATCGACACTAAGGGCGCAAGGTCTGCAGCAATGTGCACCCTGACATGGCGTTCGCTGCCGGGTGGTGGCTATGAGGTGTACTTTAATCGCGATGAACTCAGATCGCGAAAGCCAGCGCAGGCACCGCAGTTATTTAATCTTGCCGGCAGTGCGGTACTGGCGCCGGTTGACGGCGAGGCCGGTGGCACCTGGATTAGTGTTAATGAGCACGGTGTCGGTTTGTGCTTGCTGAATTACTATCAGGGGTTGGCGACACTGCCGGAAACCGGGCGCTTTATCAGCCGCGGTTTGTTGGTTCGGGAGCTGGCGCACCATCGTAATAGCCAATCCGCCGAATCCGCGCTGCGCAGCTTTCCGCATGCCCGGTGTCAACCATTCAGATTGTTGCTGTTGGCCGCTGGCAGGGCACCACTGCTATACACCTGGACGGGTAGCGCGTTGCAGTGCGACACCGCGCCGGCGGTGCCGCTGGTTTCCTCCGGGCTGGATATTGAAGCGGCTACACAGAACCGGCAGTCGCTGTACCGTGAAATTGTTGCCGGCAGCCCGGTAACAGAGCAGCATTTACTGCGCTTCCATTCGAGTCATCATCCCGCGCCTTCGCCGCAGAGCGTGTGTATGCATCGTCCTGAAGCGGAAACAGTCAGCATGACCCGTCTGCGTATCGATATCGATGAAGTCAGTCTCGCCTATGCGGACGGCTCTCCCTGCCGTGCAGCGCTGGGTCCGCCATTGTCGTTAGCACGGGTCGGCACGGCTGCTGTCTAAGCGGCTCTCCGGTTTCGCGGCCCATGGTGTGCCGTCGCAATAATTTAATAAAAGATATATAAATCAGCATGTTGAATAAATATAGTTTTAATCTACTTCAGATATTTTATTTTAATAGGGTTTTATGGCGATCTATTCAGACGCAAATAATATGATGAGCGGCAAACATGGCCTGATCACCGGTAAACATTTTTTGATTGGTACATATGATGAATAACAGCAAAGCAGCACCTAAGATTTCAGTGGTGCTGGTGATCTGGCACGCGTCGCTGATGCTGGTGTGGACGTTGAGCATGGTGCTGATAGTCGCCGCTGCCAATTTACTGCGGCTACCGAATCGGGATGCGGTACCGCGACTGTTTCACCGCGGTTGCTGCCGGATTCTTGGCTTCCGTGTGCACGTCGTCGGAGAAATCTGTGCCGACAAGCCCTGTGTCTATGTCGCCAATCATATTTCTCTGTTTGATATTTTTTCCATCGGCGGGGCCATTCCGGGCTTTTTTGTTGCTAAATCCGAGATCGCCACCTGGCCGGTATTCGGTGCCTTGGCCAAATTGCAGAACACAATATTTATTGAGCGCAACCCGCGGCACGCGCCGGCGCAAATCCGCTTGCTTCGGGAGCACCTCGCTGAGGGCAACAACCTGATGTTTTTTCCGGAGGGCACCAGTACCTCGGGATCGCAGGTGGCGCCGTTTAAATCGACTTTGTTTGCCGCCGCGGAATCCGATGACGGTGGTGTCACCGTGCAGCCTTTGACGCTGGCCTTTGTGCGTTATCAAGGCCGGGCAATGACGGAAGCCGAGCGCAATCACTTCGCCTGGTATACCGATATCAGTTTTCTGTCGCATCTGGCCAATGTCATGGGCGTGCGCGGAGCAGATCTGGAGTTGCGGATGCATGCGCCGGTTAAGCCTGAAGAATTCAGCAGCCGCAAGGAGCTGGCGGGGCATTGCGAGTCGGTGGTCGGACGCGGCTTACGCGATGTCTTTAACGAGCATGCAGACACTCAGCCTGTTGACGGAGAGAGTGAAGCCTCCGGCGCCTAGCGTGTTATGCCGTTAGCACCGGATTGTTACTGGCAAATCCGGCCACTTTGATGAGCCGGGGTCGATTCCGGGGCGGCAGCGGTTGACCCGCATTGCCCGAATCCGCGAAACTCGCGTTCGCTTATCGGGGCCACCCCGGTCCTGTTTTTTATAGATTTCGCAGAGGATTACCTATGGACGTTCGCAGTCTGGGTTACGTCGTTATCGACGCTACTGACCCCGCGGCTTGGCTTGAGTACGGGACCGATATTCTCGGTCTGATGGTTGCGCCGGGAATGCCCGATAACGATATGGTTTATCTGAAGATGGATGAGCGTCCGTTCCGGTTTGCAATTCGTAAAGCCGGGCAGGACCGTCTCGCCTTATGCGGCTGGGAATTGGCAGACGAAGCAGATTTTGAAGCCGCCAAAGCAGATCTCGAGTCAGCCGGCGTCGAATACACCGCAGGTACCGCGCAGGAGTGCGCGGATCGCGCCGTACGCGAGTTGATTCGCCTGGACGATCCGTCGGGTAATACCCTCGAACTCTATTGGGGTGCCTCGTTGGACTACGCAAAGTTTGTGTCGCCCTTGGGCATCAGTGGTTTCGAAACCGGATTCAACGGTCATATGGGGCTGGGGCACGCGGTGCTTCCGGTGAGCAAGCGCGAAGCAACCCATGATTTCTACAAAGACCTGCTTGGCTTCGGTGATTCCGACTATATGCATTTTAATTTCAACCCGGATCCGGCAGACCCCGGTCAGGGCCTGCATTTTATGCACTGCAATAATCCGCGCCATCACAGCCTGGCGCTCTACGAAGACGCCAGCAACCCGCTGGGTTGTGTACACCTGATGCTGGAAGTGCTGGAAACGGATGAGGTAGGTTACTGTCTGGACCGTGTTGAAGCGGCGGGTATTCCGATTGTGTCAACGCTGGGCCGGCATACCAATGACCGTATGCTGTCTTTCTATATGGCGACGCCATCCGGGTTTGCGATGGAGTTCGGTACAGACGGATTACAAATGGACTGGGAAGGCTTTACGCCGACCGTCACCACACTGCCCAGTATCTGGGGCCACAAATTCAACGTCGGTTAAGCAAAGAGGTTTTAGTTATGTCAGAACGTGAAGCGTTGCAGCAAGCATTGCGCGAGCGGGCAAGGGCGATGGTGCCGGTACTGCGCGAGCGCGCCGATGCCTGTGAGCAGGCCCGTCAGGTGCCCGCGGAGACCATTAAAGATATGGCAGACGCAGGCTTTTTCAGAATTTTGCAGCCCAAGCGCTGGGGCGGATACGAGCTCGATCCGCAGGATTTCTATGATGTGCAAATCATCGTTGCTCAGGGCTGCATGTCCAGTGCCTGGTGTCTCGGCGTTATCGCCATTCACAATTGGCAGCTGGCCCTGTTTGATGATCGTGCCGCGCAGGACGTGTGGGGAGAAGACGACAGCACTTTAATTTCTTCTTCGTATATGCCGGTGGGTAAGGTAACGCGCGAGGATGATGAGCATTTGCGGCTTAGCGGCAGCTGGGGCTTCTCCAGTGGCAGCGATCATTGTGACTGGGTATTTCTCGGCGCCATGGTGCCCGGCGAGCCGGGCAGTCCGCCGGATATGCGTACCTTTCTGGTGCCGCGCTCGGACTACAAAATCGTCGATGACTGGCATGTTATGGGATTGAAGGGTACCGGCTCGAAAACCATTGTCGTCGAGAATGCATTGGTGCCTGAGTATCGGACCCATAAAGCCTCTGATGGCTTTACCTGCATCAATCCCGGCAACGCGGTCAATACCGGCAACCTCTACAAGCTGCCCTTCGGGCAGATGTTTGTGCGCGCAGTATCCACCGCGGCGATCGGTGCGCTGCAGGGTGCTATTGATACCTTTGTCGAGAATACGGCAAAACGTGTCGGTAAAAATGATGGCAAAAGTGCCGGCGAAGACCCTTCAGCGCAGATGGCGCTGGCCAATGCCGGCAGTATTGTTGAAGAACTGACCATGGTATTGCACCGCAATTTTGAGCGGCAACTCGCAGCGCTTGACGGCGGGGCGGAAATTACCATTGAAGACCGCGTTAAGATGCGCTGGGATTCCGCAAATGTGCCACAGCGGTGTATCGAAGGCATCGATCCCTTGTTTGCAATGGCCGGTGGCAGTGGTATTTACAACGGCAATGCGTTGCAGCGCGCGTTTCTGGATATCCATGCCAGCCGGGCGCATACCGCGAACAATCCCGACAAATACGGGCGCAATTGGGGATCGGTGCAGCTGGGTAACGCAAACACCGACTTCTTCCTCTGAGGTCCTTATGCCGCGGGCGTGCCTTTGCCGGTCGCTTGCGGTATAACTCTGTCAATTATCTCTCCGGGGCCAGCCCTGATGCAGTTCAGTTTGTTTGATCGATCGTCCCGGTGGCGGGAGTCCGCGATTACTGTTTGCGTTCTGTTGGGAAGTTTTTCTGTGCAGGCGCAGCCGGTGCTGGTGGTGAGCGAAGCGGTGCCTGCCACAATTTCTCCGGATACCGGGGTTGCCGCGCCGGTGAATAAAAAGCCGGTCAGAATTCCGCGCCGGCCACCTGAAAGCGATACCGATGCCGCGCAGCGCCGGACTGAGCCGGATTTTATTGACCGCGGCCTGAACGCAGCAGAATACGGCAGTAAAGTTATGGGCCGCACCTGGGTCGGCTTTAGTCGCGGTGTTGACAACTATTTCGCCGGCGATGTCCGTACTGGCAAAGAGAACAATAGCCATCTGCGTTTGCGCCTCGATACGACGATTGCAGAGGCCGGTGAAAATGAGTCGGATGCACGCATAAAGGCGCGTATTGATCTGCCCAACACCCGGCAACGGTTCCGGCTGATTTTCGATTCCGATGATCGTGGTGACGACTCTTTGGAAGAACGCGTGCGGCCGGTCAGTACCGGTGAGCGGGTGCGCAAAGACGAGTCGGTTGCCGGACTGGAGCTGCTATCGAGGTTAACCAACGGCTGGCAGGCGTCAACCAGCGGCGGCGTCAGGCTGAACTCTGAGTTGGTGCCATACGGCAAGATCAAGCTGCAGCGCGATTTTAAGCCCAACGAATATTGGCTGGGCACCTTTGAACAACATGTAAAATACTACGATGACTCCGGCTGGCGTGAGTCGACCGAGCTTGAGTTGTTACGCCCGATTAACGATGATTTATTTTTCAATTCCTATACCGAAGCGGAATATAAAGACGAAGACAATCAATTTGAATTTGTACACATTCTGGCGCTGAACAAGCGGATTGGTGATCGCAACTCGGTGGTATATCGCACCGGGGTGTTTGGCGCCAGCCAGCCGAACCCGCGCACTACCGGTTATTTTGTCGGTCTGAGTTTTCGGCGGCGCGTGCACAGTGATTGGATGTTTCTCACCATTGCGCCGGAAATATTTTATCCCCGCGAAGAGGGCTGGGCGGCTGAGCCCTCGATAAATTTTGAATTAGAAATGTTTTTTACTGAGAACTAGCTCCGCTAGCATCAACAGGCATACCAATGCGTCGCACAAAAATCGTGGCCACAGTTGGCCCCGCGTCCGAAAGCCCCCAGATTATCCAAGCGCTAATTACAGCGGGAGTGAATGTATTCAGACTTAATTTTTCCCACGGCAACGCCGATGAGCACCGCGCGCGCTGCGCACTGATCCGTTCAACTGCGGCGGCAAGTCAGCGTCACGTTGCTTTGATGGGCGACTTGCAAGGGCCGAAAATCAGACTGCGAACACTTGCGGTCGATAAAATCGCGCTGCAACCCGGATCCACGGTGGTCCTCGATACAGCGATTGCAGATGGCGGTGGCGACGATACGCACATAGGTGTCGATTACGAGCCGCTACCAAAGTGTGTGGATGTCGATGATGTGCTGCTACTCGATGACGGGCGTATCAGCCTGCGGGTGAAGAAGGTTGCAGGAACCGCAGTGCATTGTGTGTCTGAAAGCAAAGGCCCGTTGACCTCGCGCAAGGGTATTAACAAACTGGGTGGTGGCCTTTCCGCGCCGGCATTAACCGAAAAAGATATCGCCGATATCGCGGTCATTGCCGAGCTCAATCTCGAATTTGTCGCGGTCTCCTTTCCGAGTTCGGCTGAGGATATGCGCTATGCGCGGCAAATACTTGACGACGCGGGCAGTGGTGCCGCGCTTATCGCCAAAGTAGAGCGGGCGGAAGCCGTTGAAAACCATGAAGTGCTCGACGAACTAATTCTGGCCAGCGACGGCGTGATGGTGGCGCGCGGTGATCTCGGTGTTGAAATCGGCGATGCACACCTGATTGCGCTGCAAAAACACCTGATCAAGCGCGCCCGCGTGCTGAACCGCTTTGTGATTACCGCGACCCAGATGATGGAGTCGATGACCACCAGCGCGGTACCCACAAGAGCGGAAGTATTTGATGTCGCCAACGCGGTACTCGACGGTACCGACGCGGTGATGCTGTCGGCGGAAACCGCCTCGGGCAGTTATCCGGTGGAAACAGTAGAAGCGATGGCGCGGACCTGCGAAGGCGCCGAGCAATACCCCGGCATGGGTAAGTCCAGCCACCGTCTGGACCGCACCTTTTTCAGCGTCGACGAGACCATTGCGATGTCTGCGATTTACGCCGCCAATCATATGAGTGGCGTAAAAGCGATTGTCGCGTTGACGGAAACCGGTAATACCGCTTTGTTGATGTCGCGGCTCAGTTCCAATCTGCCGATTCTGGCGTTTAGCCGCAATATCGACAGCTGCAATAAAATGGCGATGTACCGGGGTGTGATGCCGCTGGCCTTCGATTTTGGTCAGGTGCCGCAGGAGCGTCTGACGATCGAGCTGATCACCGAACTATTGCGGCTCAAGCTGGTCGCCCCGGGGGATTTTGTGCTCTACACCCGCGGCACATTTATGGACGAGGGCGGCGCTACCGACACCCTGAAGATTATTCAGGTCAGTTAGCGACAGGATTCGATCGGCAAATATTAGTCATCCGACACACTGGCATTACCGTAATGCATCAGTACACTGTGCGTCTTTTTCTGCGGGGGTTTTATCATGACGGAAGCGCTACCTATTCTGGCGATACTTGGTGGTACCGGAGATCTCGGTACCGGATTGGCGCGGCGCTGGGCGCAGGCGGGCTATCGGGTCATTATCGGCTCGCGGACTCAGCAGAAAGCCGAGGCAGCGGTCGCAGACCTGCAAAAGGTGATGGCGGAGCGCGGCGTAGGTGATGTTACCGTTGAGGCTATGGCGAACAGCGAAGCTGCGGCGGCTGCGGATATCGTCACGCTGACGGTGCCGTTCAGCCATCAGGTGAGCACCCTGGAATCGGTTCGCCAGCAGCTTGAGGGCAAAATACTGATCGATGTGACGGTACCGCTGGTGCCGCCGAAAGTTGCCCGGGTACAGATGCCGGAAGCCGGTTCGGCCGGGCAGATCGCCCAGAACCTGCTTGGCGAGTCGGTGCAGGTAGTGTCGGCTTTTCAGAATGTGGCAGCGCATCACTTGCAGGAAGGTCACGGGCTGGAATGCGATGTGTTGGTTTGCGGTGATAGCAAAGAGGCCCGAGAGTCGGTTGTCACGCTGGTTGAGGCTGCGGGAATGCGCGGTTTCCACGGCGGCTCCATTGCCAATGCCGCCGCTGCCGAAGC
Organism: Spongiibacteraceae bacterium; assembly: GCA_041622815.1. GTDB lineage: Bacteria > Pseudomonadota > Gammaproteobacteria > Pseudomonadales > Spongiibacteraceae > JBFJYC01. The sequence continues at coordinate 8,372 of JBFJYC010000070.1, forward strand.
GCTGACGTCGGTGCTGATTTTTATCAACAAACGCTATAAATGCCACGCTGGTATCCGCCTTACCGGTATTGGTGAAGGCTGAGTAGCCTTTACCTAACTGTCTTTCCGGAGCAGTACTCCCATGCGTTCTCTGCAAATCACAGCGCTCACCGGCATTCCGATGGTGGAGCCCGGTGATGATATTTCGAAGCTTATTCAGGACGCCATGCGGCGACAGGAGTTGTTCTTAAGGGGCGGCGACATTGTTGTCGTCGCGCAGAAGATCATTTCCAAAGCTGAAAACCGTTACGCTTATCTGCGCGATGTGGAGCCCGGCAGCCGGGCGCTGGAGCTGGCTAAGGAAACCGGCAAAGATCCGCGTTTTGTGCAGCTGATTCTGAATGAATCGACCGACGTTTTGCGGCAGCGCGAAGGCCTGCTGGTGGTGGAGCATAAGCGCGGCTATGTGCACGCCAATGCCGGTATCGACCGGTCAAATATCTCGCAGGATGGTGATGAGCGGGTGCTGTTGCTGCCGGAAAATCCGGACCTGAGCGCTGCGCGATTGCTGGTGGATTTGTCCTCCCGGGTCGGTGCCGATATCGCGGTTATTATCAGCGACAGCGCCGGCCGTGCCTGGCGCAATGGTATTGTCGGTTTTGCTCTCGGAACTGCGGGTATTCAGGCAGTCAGCGACCGGGTCGGATCGGAAGATCTGTTTGGTAAGCCGCTGGAAGTTACCGAAGTTGCCGTTGCCGATGAACTGGCGGCGGCTGCATCGCTATTAATGGGTCAGGGTGCCGAGGCGGTGCCGGTGGTGCATATCCGCGGCCTGCAATGGGAGTCCTCTGATGACGGCTCCGAAGCATTGATTCGCGACCGGCAGCAGGATTTATTCCGGTGACACCCGGCGCCGCTGCCGGCCGGGTCATCGCACTCAGTGGTGGCGTCGGCGGTGCCAAGCTCGCCCTCGGTCTGGCGCAGGAGTTGGACGCTGAGCAGCTACTGATCGTCGCGAATACCGGCGATGATTTCGAACACCTCGGCCTGACCATATGTCCCGACCTGGATTCGGTGATGTACGCCTTGGCGGGCATCAACGATGAGACGCGTGGCTGGGGCCTTGCGGGGGAAAGCTGGCAGGCACTCGGCGCGCTGGCACAGCTGGGCGGAGAAACCTGGTTTCAGCTCGGCGATAAAGATTTGGCGACGCATATCTTGCGCAGTGACCTGCTGCGTCAGGGCATCCCGCTGGCCGATGTCACGGCCAGTCTTTGCAAGGCGCTCAACATCAACGCCGGTTTGGTGCCGATGACGGATGCGTCGGTGCGAACAATGGTGGCGACAGCCACGGGTGAGCTGGCGTTTCAGCACTATTTTGTCCGCGACCAGTGTGCGCCGGCGGTGTCCGGATTTCGCTTTGATGGTATTGGCGCAGCGCTGCCAAATCCCGATTTATTGGCCTGGCTCGAAGCGGATGATCTGGCAGCGGTAGTGATCTGCCCGTCGAATCCCTTCGTCAGTGTCGACCCGATACTCAGCTTGCCCGGTGTCCGCGCGGCCATTACCGACTGTAGTGCACCGGTTATCGCGGTATCGCCGATCGTCGGTGGCAAGGCGATTAAGGGCCCGGCCGCAAAAATGCTGACCGAACTCGGCTTTGAGGTCACGGCGGGGGCTGTTGCCGACTGGTACGGGGACCTGCTGGACGGATATGTCCTCGATCACCATGACGCGGACTTAGCGGCGTCACTGCGCAGTGATCGGCGCCAGCTGTTGGTGACCGACACCGTGATGACTGACCGCATAAGCAAGCGTGCACTGGCGCGGGCTGTACTCGATTTCGCCCGTCATATCGCATAGGGTGCGCGTATGTGGGTAATACTTCCTCTTAAAGATCTGGTGCTGGCCAAGCAGCGTCTGTCCGGCGTGCTGTCGGATAGCGAGCGGCGTGCGTTATTTCAGGCCATGGTCGAAGACGTACTCGACGCATTGTGCGCCAGTGACAAGGTCGAACAGGTGGTGTTGGTGTCTGACGATCCGACCGCACCGTTGCTGGCGGAGCATTACAATATTCTGTGCTGGTCTGAAGCTGAGTTGCGCGGGCCCGATAGCAAAGGCCTCAACGCCACATTGCAGGCTGCGGTTGCACAATTGGCCGGGCAGGGGCAGAAACATGTGATGATAGTGCACGGCGATCTGCCGCTGTTGACGACCACCGACGTGGATACTTTTATCGACAACCATGAAGCTGCCGACGCGGCCCGTAAAATGACGCTGAACTCGGATGACAGCGGCACCGGCACCAACGTGCTGGCGCTGACCCCGCCGGATTTATTGCGTTTTGAGTACGGTTCGCAAAGCGCGCAACTGCATGCCGAGCAGGCCGAAGAATGTGGCGCACTGGTACAGCTGACCCGCCTGCCGGGCATGTGCACCGATATCGATGACGTAGAGGATTTAATTGTGTTGGCAGGGAGCACTGATATGCAGCACGCCGCGGCGACGCGTCGTTATCTCGGTGCGGCGGGTCTTATCAAACGTCTACAACTGATCGCCGATCACGAGCCGGTCAACGACGGGGTAGCCAATATGCGTGCTATCAGCGCGGTGCAACATTTTGAATAACGCAGCTGCAGCGATTGCGCTCAGTCGCGACGAGGCCTTGGCGCTGGCAGAACAGCCGCTGAGCGAAGCGATGCTGGCACGGGCTGCGATGATCCGTGACCAGGGTTTCGGCGCGAACATGACTTACTCGCGAAAGTTGTTCCTGCCGCTGACCCATTTGTGCCGGGATGTCTGCCACTACTGCACCTTTGCGCAAACCCCGAAACATATTCCCGCGCCCTATATGACCGAGGAGCAGGTGCTGGCATCGGCGCGGCAGGGTGCTGCTGCGGGCTGTAAGGAAGCCTTGTTTACCCTCGGCGAACGGCCTGAATTACGCTACAAGGCGGCGCGCGAAGCACTGCAGGCCATGGGGTTTGCCACCACACTCGAATACGTCGCCCATATCGCCGGGCGGGTGCTGGCAGAAACCGGGCTGTTACCCCATATCAACGCCGGTTGTATGAGCGCCGAAGAAATCGCGATGCTGCGGCCGGTATCGGCGTCGATGGGGATCATGCTGGAATCGGCTTCGGAGCGCCTGTGCGAAAAAGGCATGCCGCATTACGGCTCGCCGGATAAAACCCCGGCCCGCCGCATCGCCACGATTCGTGAAGCCGGTATCGCGAAAGTACCGTTTACCTCGGGTATTTTGATCGGCATCGGCGAGACCCGGCGCGAGCGTATTGAGTCGCTGTTGGTACTGCGCGATCTGCATGCGGAGTACGGGCATTTACAGGAAATTATCGTTCAGAATTTCCGCGCCAAACCCGGCACCAAAATGGTGAATGCACCGGAGCCGGATCTGGAGGACATGCTGTGGACGCTGGCGGTGGCGCGGTTGATTTTCGGGCCGCAGATGAGTATTCAGGCGCCGCCGAATCTGAGTCCGGGTGCGCTGCCGCAATTAGTCGGCGCCGGTATTAACGATTGGGGTGGTGTGTCACCGGTGACACCGGACTTCGTCAATCCCGAGGCGCCGTGGCCGGAGGTCACAAAGCTGGCACGGGACACGGCAGCTGCCGGTAAGCATCTGGAGCAGCGGCTGACAATTTACCCGGATTACGCGCTGGAACCTGCGCAGTGGTTGGATCCGGCGCTGCATACCGCGGTACTGAAATTAAGCGACAGCAATGGCTTTGCACGCAATGACGGCTGGCTGGCGGGGCGTTCAACCGATCGTCCGCTGCAGGTCAACGGCGGTGCGGTAACACCGGAACTGGAAGCGGTACTCGCGCAGGCTGCGGCGGGTGAGCGGCTCAGCGAAGCGCAGATAGTGATGCTATTCAATGTGCGCGGGGCGGAGTTTGACCGCGTCTGCGAAGCGGCAGATCAGTTGCGCGCCAAGTCCTGCGGCGAGCACGTCACCTACGTGGTGAACCGCAATATCAATTACACCAATATCTGCTATTTCAAATGTCAGTTCTGCGCCTTCTCGAAAGGAAAATTGTCCGAGAATCTGCGCGGGCGCCCCTACGATCTCGATTCCAACGAAATCGGCCGGCGGGTGAGTGAGGCCTGGCAGCGTGGTGCAACCGAAGTGTGCATGCAGGGTGGCATTCACCCGGAATACACCGGCCAGACCTATCTGGATATTCTCGACAATGTCAAAGCCGTCGCACCGGATATTCACGTTCACGCCTTTACCCCGTTGGAGGTGTGGCAGGGCGCGGAAACGCTGGGCCTATCGGTACCCGAGTTCCTCAAACAACTGAAAGCGCATGGCCTGGGTACCTTACCCGGCACCGCGGCGGAA
>JBFJYC010000071.1:0-12703 GCA_041622815.1 Spongiibacteraceae bacterium
ACTCGGCATTGTCACCTCCGGCAAGAGTTATCTCGATGTAATGGAAGCGCTGGCAGACCTGAAGATTGACGAGCGGCAGGCCGCCGAGATCGGCATCCGTGTTTACAAGGTCGGTATGCCGTGGCCGCTTGAGCCGGTGAAAACCCGAGAATTTGCCGAGGGGCTGGATGAAATTCTGGTCGTTGAGGAAAAGCGTTCGGTTATCGAAGACCAGCTCACCGGCCAGCTTTACAACTGGCCGGTCGCCACCCGGCCGCGGGTTGTCGGCGAATACAACGAGTATGGTGAAAGCCTGATCACCAATCTGGGTGAACTGACGCCAGCCATGATCGCCCGGGTGATCGCGGCGCGCATCAGTAAATTTTATACCAGCGAGGCGATCGAAAAGCGGATCCGCTTTATCAACAACAAAGAGCAGACTCTGGCGAAAGCGCGGGAAGTATCGGTACGCGAGCCGATGTATTGCTCCGGCTGCCCGCACAATACGTCCACCGCGGTGCCTGACGGCTCTATCGCCGGCGGTGGCATCGGTTGTCATTATATGAGTACCTGGAGCAAGAACCGGCCCGCGCAGGGCTATACCCATATGGGCGGGGAGGGCGTGACCTGGTCCGGACAGGCGCCGTTTACCGACATGAAACATATGTTTCAGAATCTGGGCGATGGCACCTATTTCCATTCCGGCTTGCTGGCGATCCGGCAGTCGGTGTCGAGCAAGGTCAATATCACCTACAAGATTCTCTATAACGACGCGGTGGCGATGACCGGCGGCCAGCCGCTGGACGGCAGCCTGACGATTCCGGAGCTGATACTGCAGCTCAAGGGCGAAGGTATAAAGCGTATCGAACTGGTCTCGGATAATCCGGATCCGTTGCGCGGGCTGCGTGATGGCACGGTATCGGTAAGCCATCGTGACGACCTTAATGCGGTACAGAAATCCTTGCGTGAAACACCGGGCTGCACCGTGCTGATCTATCAGCAAACCTGTGCCACGGAGCTGCGTCGCCGTCGCAAGCGTGGCAAAGCAACGACGCCGGACCGGCGTTTATTTATCAATGACGCGGTCTGTGAAGGTTGTGGTGATTGCAGTGTGCAGTCGAATTGTCTGTCGGTGATTCCCAAGGAAACCGAACTCGGGCGCAAGCGTCAGATCGATCAGGCGGCGTGTAACCGCGACTTTTCCTGTGTCAAAGGTTTCTGCCCGAGCTTCGTCTCGGTAGTCGGCGGCACGCTGAAAAAGAACAGTGCCGCTGCCGGCCTCAGCGGTGATCTGTTGCAGGCGCTGCCGGAACCGGCACTGCCGGAGATTGCCGGGCCATGGAATATTCTGGTTGCCGGTGTCGGCGGCACCGGTGTGTTAACGGTTACCGCGGTGCTGGCGATGGCAGCGCATCTGGAAGACAAAGGTGTGGCGACGATGAATCAGACCGGGCTCGCACAGAAATTCGGCCCCGTGGTCAGTCACCTGCGCATCGCTAAGCAGCAGTCCGATATTCTCGCGGTCCGCATCCCGGCCGGTGATGCCGATGTTGTGATCGGTTGCGATCTGGTGGTGACAGCGACAGACGATGCGTTGGCAAAGATGAATATTGAACGCAGCTACGCCGTGGTCAACGACACCATGACACCGACCGCTGAATTTGTGCACAACCCCGATGCGGTATTTCACGGCGATGCCATGTGTAAAACAATAAGTGAAGAAGTCGGTGCGGATAAAGTTGATTTCCTGCCGGCTTCAGAAATCGCGATGGCGCTGCTTGGCGATACCATCGCGACCAACCTGTTTATGCTCGGTTACGTGTACCAGAAGGGGCTGATTCCGGTGAGCGCAGCGGCTATCTATCGCGCGCTGGAGCTCAACGGCGTAAAGGTTGCATTTAACCACGAAGCATTTCAGTGGGGGCGGCTTGCGCAGTTACAGCCGGAAACCGTTGCCCGGGTGGCGGGACTCGATGCACGTCGCTTTAAGCCCGCGGAGTCATTGGCGGATATCGTCAGCTACCGCATTAATGATCTGACTGCTTATCAGAATCAGGCTTATGCAGAGGTATATCGGCAACGCGTTCAGGAAGTGGCTGCCGCCGTCGAGTCGTTCGCAGAGGCAGGTCAGCAATTTGCAAAAAGTTTTGCCAAAGGGCTGCACCGGGTGATGGCGTATAAAGACGAATACGAGGTCGCACGGTTGTATAGCAACGGCGAATTCATGAAGCAGATCGAATCGAATTTTGAAGGCGATTATTCGCTGCAATTTCATATGGCACCGCCACTGCTGAGCAAGCGCGACCCCGACACCGGCCACTTGCGCAAGCGCAGCTTCGGGCCCTATATGCTGAAGTTATTTCCACTGCTGGCAAGGTTTAAGTTTTTGCGCGGCACACGATTCGATATTTTCGGCGCCGGTGCCGAGCGCCGCATGGAGCGTCAGCTTATTGCTGAGTTGAATGCGACTGCGGACGCGCTGATCGCCGGTTTGTCAGAGGACAATATCGGACTTGCCACTGAAATCATCAGTCTGGTGCTGGACGTGCGCGGTTACGGGCATATAAAAGAGAAAAATTATCAAACCTATCAAACCCGCCTGCACCAGCAGATGCGCCGCTTCAGCGGTGACGTGGTCGAAATTGTTGAAGTGCACAAGGTAGCCTGAGCTATGACTGTTTTTACTTCGCCGTCCTTTGATAATCACGAGCTGGTGTCTTTTGCGTCGGACCCGGCGTCGGGGCTGCGCGCGATCATTGCTGTACACAATACCAATCTGGGCGCGGCGGTCGGTGGCTGCCGTTTTTTCGATTACGCGAGTGACGACGAGGCGCTGGAGGATGTGCTGCGCTTGAGCCGTGGTATGACTTACAAATCAGCGCTGGCCGGATTGCCGATGGGCGGTGGCAAGTCCGTGATTATCGGCAATCCGAAAACGCAAAAGACGCCGGCACTGTTACATGCGATGGGCCGCTTCCTTAACAGTCTCGGCGGCAAATATATTACCGCCGAGGATTCCGGTACCGGCGTGGCAGACATGCGTACCATCGGCGAAGTCACGCCGTATATCAGCGGTGTCGGCAATATGGATCGATTTGGCGGTGACCCTTCGCCCTATACGGCGTATGGCGTGTATTGCGGGATTCTGGCGGCGGTCAAGCACAAGACAGGCCGCGACTCGGTTGCCGATCTGACGGTCGCGGTTCAGGGTGCCGGCGCGGTCGGCCGGTTTTTGATTCAGCGCCTGATTGAGGACGGTGCCAAAGTGTTGATGGCGGATATCAGTGAGGAAAACCTGAAGGCGGCGACAGCAATGGGGGCGGCTGCGGTATCGCCTGAAGACATTTTATCGGTGCCGGCCGATGTGCTCAGCCCCTGTGCGATGGGTGCCGTGATTAATGACCGCACGCTGGGGCTGATCAATGCCGGCATTATCGCCGGTGGCGCCAATAATCAACTGGCCGAAGTGCGGCACGGTGAGATGTTGCAGCAGCGCGGCATTTTATATGCGCCGGACTTTGTGATTAACGCCGGCGGTATTATCGCAATCCACCATCAGCAAACCGGCAGTGACGAGGCGCGGGCGACCGCGCATGTCGAGGAGATCGGCGGGACGCTGAGCCGTATCTTTCAGCGTGCTGAGGCAGAGCAAGCGACAACCGGCGCGGTGGCGGAACGCATGGCTGAGGCAATATTCGGCAGCGCGGTGAAGCCGGATGCGGTTAAAACCGCTCAGTGCTGATCGGCAAGCGGCAGTTCGGTGGTGTTCTTGATTTCGGTGACCGCGAGATGCGAATGAATTTCACCGATCATCGGCAGTTCCAGCAAGCGGTAGCGGATAAAACGTTCGAACTGGGTGATGTCACGGGTAACTATTTTCAGCATATAGTCCCAGGCGCCGGTCATGGTGTAACACTCGACTACCTCGTCAAACACCGAAACGCTGCGCTCGAAATCTTCCAGATTTTTGCGGCCCGCGGTACTGAGATTGATGGTCGTGAAGCTGACCAATTCGAGACCCAGTGCTTTGCGGTTCAGTAGCGCGACTTTTTTCTCGATGATCGATGCTTCTTCGAGCCGGCTGATGCGTCGCCAACAGGGGGACTGACTCATATTGACCCGCTCCGCGATCGCCGCGGAGCTCTGCGATGCGTCGCTCTGCAGCAGACGCAGAATATCGATGTCCTGTTGGTCAAGCAGCATAGCGGCACCAGATTTAAATTTAGAAAATTGTCAGAAGTTGAATTTATTATGCATAAAACGCGCTATTGACCATAGTGCAGCAGCGCTGCACATCAATAATGCGGCGGCGGTGGTTCGACGCCACCGGGCTCGATGCCCGAGTCTGACTGGGCCTCGTCCAATCGCTGTTGCAGCGACTTGAACTGCAGCTGCATTTCACCGATCGATTTTTGCTGCGCGACCAGTTCATTGTGCAGCCGCTCGATGGTGTTTTCCTGCTCCATCATCCGCATTTGTAAATCGATCAGTATATCGGTGTCTGACATTGGCAACGGCTCCGTGTCTCAGGGTGCTTTACGCAGGAATTCGGTAATTTGTTTGGCAACCCCTGAACATGCCGCGCTCATCGTCGGCGCGATCAGCGGTACCGGCACGATAATCGCAGGTACATAAGATGTGCCGGTAGCGTCGACCGTGACTTTGCCCAGATTTTGAAACTCGCGCATATCCCAGATGGCCGCTTCGTACTTGGCGTCTTTTTCCCACCACATTAAGCCCAGACAATAGCCGCCACCGGGGCCGACGCCACAGGACATATTGCCGCCGTCGTCACCTTTTGTGGTCACCCCGTCCAGCCAGACCACATAGCGGGTGCCGATGTCGGTCAGGCGCTTGGCCAGCGTCGGGTCCGTCAGGCGCTCGGCCAGCGCGTCTGAGGAGGTGGGTGCGGTGCGCGGCTGAAACCAGGGAAACATTTCATCCATAAATTGTTCTTCAGGCTTAACCGGCAGTCCGTGCCGGTTAAGCAGCGAAGAGTAAACACAGCTGGTGAAGTCTTTTTCTACCTGATGGCGGAAATTCTGCCGGCGACCCAATACCACTACGGTCTCGCCCTTGGCGATGACGCCGCCCGGTTTGTGGCGCAGCTGTTCCACCCGTGAATTGACGCAGGCGCTGCTGATCAGACACAGACCAATAACCAGCAGGCGCTGTGTACTGCGCACTCGGTGGTTCAACGTCCGCTGCCTGTGCCGGAACTTTGGCCTTGAAAATGTGCTTTAACCGCCGGCTCATTCATAAAGTCGAGCACCACCGCTGCGGCCGCGTCGCGCATCGCACGCCGGGTGGCTTCCGCAAGTGCGGACTCGGCAGCGCCGAATTTTTTCGGGTTGCGGCCATAGGCGGTAAACGGCCAGCTGGTGACCGGCGTGCCTTTGCCGGTCAGCACTTCCAGTTCGTATTTAATCCACACTTCATAGTAATCGGTGCTGCTCAGCGTCGGAGTGCTGAGCTGATAGTCCGCCATCCGCGGCTTGATGATCGTGCCGTATCGGCGGTTCGGATTGAGCTTGTTGACCACTTCGACACGCTCAAACATACCCTCCATCATCTGTGTATACAGCGCGACATTGGCGATACCGAATTGCACTTTCCAGTCGGCTTCGTCGGCAAATTTTTCCTCGTGCACATAATTGCGCAGCGAGTCTTCCAGCAGCAAGGTGACTGTGTACGGGTGTTTTTGCATCACCGGCACCGGAAACTCCTGTTTTAGCACCACATATTTGGTACAGCCGCTTAACAGCAGCATTGCCGCCAGCAGCATGATGTAGGTGCGGGGGGAGAGTAGGGCTTTGCGGCGATGGGTCACAGCGATGACGGACTCCTGGTTAACTGGGTTACTTGAGACTCTGCAAGCCGACAAAAGTGCCCGCGTTATCTTCGCAGAGCGCACGCATCAGGGTTGAAAATGCGATGCCGGTAGGGCGTATGCCGCCGCGGGTAAATTGTACGGGAAAGCCCACCGCGTGTATTCGTACCCGCGGGTTGCCGTTCTCATCCTTCGGGTTGATCCGTTCCACGGCATCGAGCACCGATTGCACCGAGTTGCCGGTGAATTCGTCACCGAAGACATAGATGCTGATGCGTTTATCCGGGGCATAGAACGCGCGTATCGCCCGGGTAATGCCTTCGACCGGGCTTGAATTCGAGAATGGCTGCCAGCTGGCCATGCGGCTGATGATCGCTTTGCGGCGCCCCGGTGTGTCCGGAATCCACTGCCCGGCATACTGGCTGAACATATAGTCACCCATATCGTTAAGTATCTGAATTCCCTTAACTTTCGGATAAATATCGAGGGTCTCCGTGAGTTTGTCGATCACCGTCGGCCAGGCATAGGCGTGCATACTGCCGGAGGTGTCGATGACGAAAATAATATATTCGCTATCCACCGGAATGCCGCCGATCTGGTCGCTGCGGGGGCGCTTGCCCTGTGCGGCGAGCCGTTTCATTTCTTCGGTTAATGACTGCCTTGCCAGTGCCAGCCGGTCTTCGATGGATGCCGCGGCTTTGGCTTCCAGCGCGGCATCGGCGCGCTCGGCTTCGACAGCGCGAGCTTCGGGGCGCAATTGCGCCAGCTTTTTATCAGCATCGGCGAGGCGCTTGCCCTTATCGGCGAGCTTTTCTTCCAGTGCTTTTAGCTGACTGTTGAGTTCCGGCAGTTGCGAGGCTAATTCGTAGGCGATCTGCTTCAGGCCGATGCCGACCTCCCTGATTTTGGTCGGTTCGGAGACCTTGGTGAGCACCAGCAGCAGCACGATCGCGCCAAAGCCGCAGCTGATCGCGTCGAGAAACGACAGGCCCGAATCCTGTAATTCGCGTTTGCGCCGCTTCATGGCCAATCCTTGGAGGGGGCCATAAAGCTGCCACCGGTGAGTTGCGCGAGTTGCCAGAAGCTGCTGGCCGCCAGCGGATCGCCTTCGATCGGCAGCAGGATGACATTGACCGGCACGCCTTTCGGCAGGGTATTCACCGCTTCGGCAAACATCCGCATGCGGTCGCGTCCGGAGACCCCGCCCTTGCGGTTGGCGGCCAGATTCTGGGTCGGCAGCCCGTCGGTGATGACGAATATACTGTCGGGTTTCGGCGTCAGCTTGTTGGCGGCATCAAAGGCTTTGGCGAGACTGCTGCCGGCACCGGGCACCAACTCGCGGACGGCGGTGATTGCCGCATTCAACTGCGTGCCACCGGCGGCGCGCTGCCATTTAGCTGCGGTGCCGGCAATAGCGGGCTTCAGTTCGGTGTTAAACGTGTAGAGCTGAAAGTCCGCATCAACTGAAATCTGAGTGGTCAGCCAGTCGACGGTGGCGACCGCCCGCGTCCATTTTGCAGATAGCCGCTTGCGGCTGTCCGACATATTCCGGCGCCGGATAATATCGACGATGGTCTCGCCGAGCATACTCGCGGAACTATCGAGCAGAATCAGAATCCGTTTGCCGCTGATATCGAGCCCGGTTAAATACTGGCGCCGCCCTTCACCCTCAAATTTGCGGGTGGCATCACCGTCGCCTTTGTCCTCGCGCATGGTCTCTACCTGCTTTTCGAGGGCTTTGAGCTCTGCTTTCAGGGCTTTGATATTGTCCTCGGTAATACGTACCTGCTGATCGCTATCGTCTTCCTGTTCGATGATTTCTTCCAGGCTGGCGGCTTCGCGCAGCGCCGCTTCCAGTTTTTGCTCGGTTTCCTGTATCGCCGCTGCCATCGACTTTGAGGCGGCGCGCTTTTGCAGCACTTCCTCTTCCAGCAGGCTGACTTCCTCGGCAATCTCGCGGTGTGTGTCGGTCGCCTTGGTTTCGCTGGCGTGATTAATCACCATAAAAATCAGAATGACCGCGCCCAGCCCGCAGGACATCGCGTCCAGAAAGGACATACTGAATTGCTCAAAGCCGCGGCGGTGGCGTTTCATTGCGCGCTACGCTGCTCAGCTGCCGGTGACAGTGATCAGACGGAGTACGTCGCCGTCCTGCGTTAAGTGCAACGCGTCGCCGGCGCGCAATGTGTGGCGGCCGGAGACGGTTTTACCGTTCAGAATAACGGGCAGGGCTTCCGGGGTATCGAGTACCGCAGCATTGTTCTCCCACCGTACGACTGTACCGTGCACGCTTTCGCCGATCTCCAGATTGCGGATTTTCCCGCCCAGCAGTACCGGGGCCTGTTTGAAGGGCCAGGCTCTGGTGCCTTTAAGGATATGGGTGGCCGGTGCGTTATCGAGCACACTGCCATCGGCACCGAGCGGGTGCGCGCCGGGCATTGGGCCGGGTAACCTCGTGACCCAGGCCAGTGATTCTGAATCACTATGAATCTCATGCCGGAATGCCAATACCGCTTCGGTCAGCGCATTGTCCGGCAGCGCGACGACGCTGGCGTGCTGCTGCAGTTTTTCCAGCAGGCCGGGCAGGGCGCATACCCGCGCACTCGCCAACACGGTGCCGCCGGCGCGGCGGGCGCTGTCGATCAGCGGCTCGTATACCGCGGTAGCGGCCTGCACAATCTGGTCGCGGCTGATTTCAATCCGGTGCTGGCGTTGCCCCGCCTGAAATTCCATGCGTACCGCGCTGTTCTCGGTCAGTGCGTGGATCCACTTTTCGAGATTGTCGTACAGCCGCTGTTCGCTGGCAGCATCATGCAGCGGATCAAACCGGGTTTCGCGAAGGAATTCCGCGGCAATAAAGTTCATCCACAGTTGGTGGGCATGACTGACGCCGCCTTTGCCGGCTTCTTCGCTGCCGATAATCGAAAGCTCGCCGTCCGCCTCAACCGTTGTGGCGTGACTGTGATGACGGCTGATATCCAGCACCAGGCGCGTGCCTGTGCCTGCGACATAGGCCGCCATGGCGACATTGGATTCGACCAGACCGGTGACGTTCAAACCGCAGGCCTGCGCGATACCGAGGGCTAGCGATAGCCGCTCGCTACCAAAATGTTGCGGCGCGGCCAGAATAACCGGGTCGCCCTTACCCAAACGTTTTGCGATATCACTCAGATGAAACCAGGCGATATCGGCGTGCGTGCCGGCAGTGCCGGCGCTGCGATTGAGTGGCTGCTGGTCGAGCTGATCCCAGAATTTATCAAATGTTTTGCGCGGGTCCAGACGGCTGCGCGCGCGGGCGTCGTCGCCGACCTGCAGGGTATCGCCGTCGACAACGGCGACACCGGGGCTGACTAATTGAATACCGTCGGCATTGCCGAGCACGATACCGGCATCGTTGAGTTCAATAACGTCGCTCATGCGTCGCTCTGCAGGTTCTGGATCAGGCCGCGATCGCAGGCCATCTGGGTATCGAGCACCAAACGCTCCTGGATGAGCTGCAGTTGGTACAACATAAACATCAACAGGATCGACAGGATCAAGGCAATCAGGGTTGAGTTAAAGGCGACGCCAAGACTCGCGGTGATGCCGGTGATGTCGCCTTCCACGGCTTTGTGCGCAAGACCGAGCGCATCGCCGATACCGCGCACGGTGCCGATAAATCCGATCGACGGAATCGCCCAGGCGATATAACGCACCATCGACAATTCGCTTTCCAGCCGTTCTATTTCTGCTTCGCAGACCTGTGTGACCGCGTCGGCGGTGTTCTGGATGCTGCGGGTCGCCCGGAATCGCCTCAGCGCTGTTAACAGCGCGCGCGGGTAGAGGTAGTCACGCTCCGGTTCCGGTAGTGCTTCCAGTGCGCGGGCATAGTTGCGGGCATCATCGGGCACAATATTCTCGCCGGCGGCGACCGGAATCAGGTCCTGCAACAGTTGCTGGCGCTGGCGGTTCACCGATTGCACCTTCAGTGCCAGCAAGGCCATTGCCCAGAACAACAGAATAAAGCAGACCTCCTGTTCGTAGTCGCGGATGATCACCAGCAGCGAGCGCTCCGGGGTTGCGTCCGGGTTGGCGGCAATCAGCGCCTGAGTCGCAGCTTCGGCCGCCGCTGCGCCGGGCCGGATGCCGGTCACGTAGACGGCATGGACAACGATAATGGCTATCAGCAATGCGAATATCTGATAGATGAATTCGCCCGAAAGTTGTTTTGGCATAGATGTGTATTCCTGAGCTAGATATCCGACGGCAGTGTGAGGATGGTATCGGCGCGAACCTCCTCTGTCGGTTTGAAACTATCGGGCCGCTTGGGCGGCGGTTTTTGCTGCGCGGTTGCCGGCGCCGGCGCGTTTGGTGCCTGCTGCGAAGCCGGTGTTGAGCCGTTATTGTCCGTGGCGTCTTCTGTGGCCGGCGGCTGCGCGCGCGAGGTCACACTAATACCAGCCAGCGCAATGCAGGCGAATACAATCACAAGCTTCAGTCCATTACTCCGCATAGCGCACAATCCTGAAGCCAAGGTCATCCTGCGCCGAAGCGGCAGCGTCACGATAGCTTAAACGCAATTCGGTGATGCGGCCGTGCCGCCAGGATGAGCCGCGTGTGACATGGGTACTGCCGCTGCCGATGCCGAGCGGATCCACTTCGGTGCCGGTGAGGTTCGTCGTCGCCACAAGGTGGTCGTTGACCCACTCGCGCACATTGCCGCCCAGATCGTAAATACCCAGCGCATTCGGATCGAAACGTCCCACCGGCGCGGCGGCGGGAAAGCCGTCGTAGTAGTTATTCAATGGGGCGGTGCCGAGCCCGACAGAACTGGTATCGGCGTAGTTTCCGGCCTTGCCTGTCGGCGGCATATTATCGCCCCAGGGGTATTTTTGGGGGCTGCCGCCGGCGAAGCGGGCGACCCATGCCCATTCTGCTTCGGTCGGCAGACGATAACCTTTGTTGACGGGGGTAATCAGTTCGCCGCCGCTGTAAGCCGGTGGCAATCCGTCTTTGGCACTGAGCCAGTTGCAGTAGGCGACGGCATCATCCCAGCTGACACGGGCGACGGGCATATTGTCGTTATCCAGTGTTTTTCGTTCGACAATACCACTGCTGTGTTGGGGCCGGAATTGACGGAACTGCTGGTTCGTGACTTCGTGCCGTGCCATATAAAACATCCGCGTCAGCCGCACATCGTGCTCGGTCTCATTGGCGTTGCGGCCCTGCTCGCGTCGCGGTGAACCCATGGTGAACGTCGGTCCGACTCGGATCAGCCTCATGCGCTGACCGCCGCCGGTTTCGATTTCCTCATCAAACTGTGCCAGATACGCTTCGCGCTTGGTTAGCAGCCTCACGTTCACCACCTGTGCGAAGCCGGGTTTGGGCGTTACGGTTTTGCTGAAGCTGGCATAGCCGTCTTTTCGGACTTCGATTGTTTGCGGTTTGGCAACCAGTGTTAAATTCTGATTTGCAGGTCCTTTGGCTTGTCCGTTGACATAGAGCAAGGCGTCTTCCGGCGTACTACGCACTTTAATTACGCCGGTTATGGCATTCAGCGAAAAGTTGAGGCTTTGCTGTGCTTCCGCGGCGAGGGTGACTTTCTGCGACTCGCTGCGATAGCCCGGGCTACTGACTTTAATCTCCGAAGGCTGATCTGCGGTGACCTCTACGGTCACCGGCGTGCGGCCGCGGTATTCACCGTTGACGGACACGGCGGCGCCTTCCGGTTCACTGCTGACCGCCATCAGACCCGGCGCCCGCTGCAGTTCGGCGGTGGGCAGTGTCATGGCTTTATTGGCAACCACAGTAATATCGCGCTGCCAATCCCGGTAGCCCTTCAGGCGCAGGGTCAGCGTGGCAGCACCTTCACCGACCTCCGTGGTGAGGGGCGTGACGCCGACGGCTTCGCCGTCCACATATAAAGTCGCACCTGCCGGTACAGAGTTTACGCTGACATCAGCCCATGCCGGGATCAGCGCGATATCGAGTTGTTGCTGGATATCCATGCCTTCAATCGTTAACAGCTGTTCGTGGCTGCGATAACGTTTGGCGCTGATGGTGACTGTGCGTTCACCGGGCTCAACCAGTACGTCGGTCAGCGGGGTATCGCCGATTAACTCGCCATCTATGGCGAGTTGTGCCAGTGCCGGCGTCGTCGTCACTGTCAGTCGTCCCGGCAATTTTCTGAATTCGAAGTTAAATTTATTGTCACCGCCTTTGCTGACCTCGATCGGCTCGGCAAGGGGGTGATAGCCGGTGAGCAGGGCATTTATCGTATAATTTCCGTGGCGCATCAGGCGGTTGCCGCCGATTTCAAAGGAAATACCACCGGCAACCGATACCGATTCCGCCGGCGGCGAAAAATTTAAGGTGACCGGTTTCGCGGTAAATACAAACCACATCACCACAATCAGCGCGAGGCCGGCGACCCCGAGTGCTGCGTTTAGCGGATGAATTCGCCGTTGTTGTCTGCCGGCACCGGGCTGCGGCGGTTGAAATGCCGCGGGTTTAACCGCTTGCCGATGGGGTTTGTCGCTGGCCATTGTCTGCGCGCCTAGATTTTTTCGCGACAGCGAATATCAATCGCTGCCGAAGAGTTCTGATTGGGGCGGATGCTAAACAGCACGCGCTCATCGCGGTAGCCGCTGCAGCGGCCGATCGCCGTATAGTTGCCGGGCTTGAGCGATAAGGTTTGCATGTCAAATCTACCGAGCTTGCCGACTTTGTAAAGCAGCACCTCAGTCCGGTTGTCCGACGTCAGTCTAACCGCTACCGGCGTTGTCGCCAGCGGCAAGGCCTGTTCCATCCAGCTAATCTGGCCGCGTAGTCGCGGACCTTTGCTGCTTTCGCTGCGTGCCTGCTCAAGTAATTGCTGCGCCTGCTGCTGCACTTTTTCGTCAAACAAGCTGTCGG
>JBFJYC010000072.1:0-12378 GCA_041622815.1 Spongiibacteraceae bacterium
CCGCCTCCCATAAAGAGCACAAAAATGAACTCAATATCGCCAACGCAAAAAAAGCAAAAAGCAAGGTCATCTCAGGCACGCTCAAGCAGTGGTGGTATAACTCAGCAGTCCGACAACTTGTTGCGGCGTTTTGGCCCAGGCCATTGCCGCGGCATCGACTTCCTTCAGTGGATGCACAATCGATTCGTCGTGGAGTGTGATATAGGGTTTACCGAGGGCCGCACACTGGCCCGCGTCAAAGGCTGCGTTCCATTGCTTGTACTTATCGCCAAAGCGAATCACCGCAATGTCGCACTTGTCGATCAGATTTTTGGTGCGGATTGAATTGACCTTTGAGGACTGGTGGTCCCGCCAAAAGCCTTCTGCCGGCACACCGAGTAAATCACCCGCCGCATCGCTGGCATCGTGATCGGTAACCGGTGAGCAAAAGCTGACCGGCAGCCCCAGCGCTGTCGCACCGGCAATAATTTGTTCGCGCCAGTCTGAGTGTATTTCTCCGGAGAGATAAACCTGCCAATGCATTCCTTGAACTCCTGTCCCAGTTTGTCTGATTTCATCGCAGGCGACACCTTACTAAAATCCGGCAAATCGGTCACTTCGCGCGGTTCGCAGTCAGGCTGCTATAATTTTAGGCGTTTGTATTGGTTAATTAATAACACAGGCGCCTGTAACAATATGCAGCGTATTTCTTTAATCATAATGCTCGGCCTGACGCTCTGTGCTTGCGGCGGCGGCCGCCCGGCCAGCACCGGCACCGCCCCCAATCTCACGCCGCCAAGAGTGCCAGTCGCCTGCTCGATGAACGAGCTGAGTGACGAGGAAATGCTCAATGTAAAACGCAACCCGGCGGACGCACCGCTCGCCGACCTGTCGCACTATCAGGCACGCAACGCGCCGCGCAACCCGTTGGCCGCGATCAACGGCGGCAACTGCGAAAACAATACGGCATTCAGGTATGCCACCGGTCTGGGCGACATCACCGGTGCAGCCACCGGCAGCAGCATGGCGGGATACGTCGATGGCAACCAGATTTCTACCGGCCTGCTCGACCGCCAGTGGGCGCGGGCATTTCTGTTGCAGACCGGCTGTAACGGCGCCGATGCCCGGGTGGTAATCGTACAACTTGATATCGGGCTGGCATTTCATGCCATCCGGCAGGAAGTCATGCGGAAGCTAACCGCTGATGTCGAGCTCAAAGATTTCTATGGCGAACACAATGTCATGCTGAATGCCTCGCACACCCACAACAGCGCCGGCGGACAGTCCCATTTCGATGCTTACCACGTGCTCACCGGCGGCCACGATGCGGAGAATCTGACGGCGGTCGTGAGCGGCGTTGTCGCTGCCATCCGCAAGGCCCATCACAACTTTGCCCGGGCCACACCCGGCCGTATCGGATTCAATCAGGGTGAAGTGCTGAACGGCAATGTCCAGCGCTCGCTGCCGGCGTACCTGCAAAACCCGGTTCACGAACGACAGCGGTTCCTTGATGTTAACGGCAACGAAGTCACTACCAACCGCATGATGACGCTGCTCAAGCTGGTGCGGGATGATGGCAGCCGCGTGGGTATGCTCAATTATTACCCGATACACGTCACCTCGATCTGGCAACTCAACACACTGCTATCCGGCGACAACAAGGGCTATGCCGCGTACCGCTTCGAGGAAGATTTCGATACCGATTACTTTGCCGATGAAACCTTTCTCGCCGGATTCATGCAGGCAGACGAAGGCGATGCCTCACCGAATCTGTTTGTACCCGAAGTATCCGAGGCCGACCAGCGCAGCCGGGACAATGCGGCCTACCGGGCACGCGCCGGCGGCCGCAACGAGCCTGAGAACGCGATTATTTCCGGCTTCAAGCAATATCAGAAGGCCCGCGAGCTTTACGACAATGCCAGCGAACATCTGGTTGGCGGCATCGCGACCGCGCATATCTTTGTCGATTTCACCGGGGTGACGGTGGCCAACCCCCGTGACTACCCCCCCGAGCTACGGCCCGAGACGGCGGCCTACACTACCTGCGCGCACGCATTAGGTGTTTCCATGGGCGCCGGCGCCGAAGACGGCCGCGGCCCGAGCTCCGAAGGCCAGACTTGTGCCAATACCAGCCAGCAGGACATGGATGAAGCCAAGGCATTTTTCGAACAAAACGCACAATCGGCTCAAGGGTTCGGCTT
This sequence comes from Spongiibacteraceae bacterium, assembly GCA_041622815.1. Taxonomy (GTDB): domain Bacteria; phylum Pseudomonadota; class Gammaproteobacteria; order Pseudomonadales; family Spongiibacteraceae; genus JBFJYC01. The sequence continues at coordinate 2,181 of JBFJYC010000072.1, forward strand.
GCCGCCGGGGCTGATCGTGCCGGTCGGCTGCGATAATGCGTTCTATGACAATCAGGGCTATGACTGTCACGCGGAGAAACCGATACTGTTTGCGCTCAACCAGCGTTCGCCGTTTGTCGAGCCGCCCAGCGAGCAAACGCTGGAGCCCGCAGTTCAGAAACTGCAGATATTCGTGATCGGTAATCTGGCGATTATCGGGCTGCCCTGGGAAGTCACCACCATGTCAGGGCGGCGGCTGCGCACTGCCATACTGGATGTGCTGGAAAGCGCCGGCGTCGACTATGCCGTTATTTCCGGGTTGAGTAATGGCTTTGTGCATTACCTCACCACCCGCGAAGAATATGCGATACAGCACTACGAGGGCGCCTCCACCATCTTCGGCCCCTGGTCGCAGGAAGCTGTTCAACAAGAGCTGGTCAATCTCGCGACGCAGATGCGCGACGGCGATCCGATTAGCAGCCCATTTCAAGCCGGCGATTTGGTCAGCATCGTGTCGCGCTATACCAATCCCATGGACAAAGATGAAGGCAACAGCGGCTTCGGCGATGTGGTCACCCAGCCACTCACCAGCTATACACTCGGTAGCGATCGGGTGGAAGCCACCGCCAGCTTTATCGGCGGACATCCGCGACACGATTTCAAACCGGGCAGTAGCTATCTGTATATCGAAAGGGAGACCGCACCGGATACCTGGACGGCTGTGAAAACCGACGCCGATTGGGATACCCGCTTTGCTACCCGCTTCGATGATCAGGATCGAACGCGATATATCGATATTACCTGGGTTATCCCTGCTGACACCGTACCCGGCACCTACCGCATTCGCCACGAAGGGACCAGTGCCGTAGGCACCTACACAGGAATCAGTGACCGTTTCGAGGTATTGCCCTGCGCCGAGCAAGCGGCTGATTAAACACTGCCCTGTCGCCGGCTCACGGGTTCATGGTGTAGCTGCCCTTCATGGCGTAAGCGAATTCATTCAGCACACGCTGGTAGCGCGTATCGTTGCGCTTCGGCTTGCGGATCATCGCCTGACAAAAAACCTGTTGAATGCGGGTACTGCTGGTCTTTGAATACAGCTGCAATGCGTACTTGGAAAAATCCCGCACCATAAAGTCAAAAATCTGATCCACGAGGTCGTCATCGACATCGTGAAGCTGCCAACTCTCCAGTATGAGCTGGCCGTAAGCCACCAGCGTAAACAGCTCTCCGACAATCAGCAGGAAATCGATATCTGCAATTTGCTCCTTGTCCGGCCGCGCTACCATCAGCATCCTGCGGAAGCCGGCAATCTGCTTGCGAAACACCTTTACATTGGGCAGCTCGCAATGATTGTAGGCCTTGCGGTAATCATGAAAGCGAGTCTGGCCCAGCCCCTTGGTCGGGCCCTGTTTGAACAGGAAGTCGTCATTGACCCCCTCCTCCCGCACCGGCACATCGTCGTACTCGGCCGGTTTGAAAAAGTAGTTCGCCATAAACTTAACGATCAGCGCCATGTTCACATGCACGGTGCCTTCCAGTTTGGGTAGCGCGCGAATGTCGATCACCGCGTTCTCAAAATATATGTCCTTCTCAAAACCCTTGGCCGCAATGACATCCCACAGTAGGTTGATCACTTCCTCTCCCTGGGTGGTCACCTTCATCTTCACCATCGGGTTGAATAGCAGGTAGCGGCGATCGTCCTCGCCGGCGCTGCGCATATAATCGCGCGCCCGACGCGCAAATAGCCGCATGGCCACCAGCCGTGTGTAGGCATCTACAAATAGCTGCTTAATATGCTGGAAATCGGTGACGTAATGGCCGAACAGATAGCGGCTGGCCGCATGGTCAATCGCCTCGTGGTAGGCATGCTCGCAAATACCGATGGAGGCGTAGCCGAGGTTAAACTTCATCACATTGATCGTATTTAGCGAATCATCCCACGCCTTGGCGCCCAACTCGGAGATATCCGCTGCGCTAACCGGGTAATCGTGCAGCCGGAAATGCGCGACATAATCCTGATTGTTGATCACGTTCTTCACGCATTCGTACTGCGCTTGCCGGGAATCCACGGCAAAGAACACATAATCATCGCTGCCCTCGACCTTGCCGAAGGTAGAGACCAGCGCCGCCTTGTTGCCATTGCCGATATAGTACTTTTCACCACGGGCGAGATAGCCGCCATCCTGCTGCGGAACCAGTTTCATTTCGGACGCATAAATATCCGCGCCATGCGCTTTCTCGGACAGACCGAAGGCAAAGATCTCACCCTCTTCCAGCAGTTTGGCCGCCCTGTGCTTCAGCGCCTCATTACTGCCCATAAAAATCGGGCCCAGACCCAGCGCCGACACCTGAAAACAGTACCAGTAGGTGAGACCATAAAAACCGAGAATTTCGGCGAAATCGGTGATGCGCGATGTATCCCAACGCGCCGTTTCCGGACTGGAGCCATAGCCCTGTGGCGTCATCAGTGTGGCAAAGATTTTTTCCCGCTTGTTAAACTCCAGAAATTCCGTGTACCAGCGGCGACTCTCATAATCCGCCTTGCACTTGGCCAAGCCCATACCCTCGAAAAAATCGATGGTCTTGAGCATGATCTGGCGGGTTTCTTCGTCCGGGTAGGACTGGGCAAAAGTACGGGGATTAAGCAGAAGCATCGTCATGGCAGGTCGCAGGCGGAAGGCAGATATGCTACGGGAAAATGCCCTAAATCACGTCAAAAATATACCCGTCCCGGTATTTACTTTATAAAAATTCATCGAGGAAGCTTTGTCCACGCAGCTTACTGACCTGCCAAGCCTGCCAGAAACTGGCGGTAAATAGCCGCCGTTTGTGCGGGCGCTTCAACCATTGGCATATGACCAATACCCGGCATCACCGCAACTGCAATGCCGGGTACCTGCTGCCATACTGCAACCGCACTGACATCGATCAGGCGATCCTGATCTCCCCAGATCAGCAAGCTCGGCGGCGTCAACTGTGGAAGCCGACCGGTCAGGCGGGGCGCGCTGTGAATGGCTTCAAAGATTGTCGCGTAGCGCTCGCGCCGCGCCATATAGGTCGCCGCCTTCGCATCTACCACCACTTGCGGCAGATAGGGGGGCTGCGCCATGGTCATCGGCAGGAAACGTTCGAAATCTTCCATCGAACTTATTTCAAAGGGGTTTTCGCCCCGCGCCACCAGCAGATCCATAGCGCTGGGCTGTGGCGAGATAACGCCCGCGGGATCAACCATCGCCGCAGACAAAGTCCGCTCCGGATAGGCCAGAGCAAAATAGGCGCTGATATAACCGCCCATGGAATTGCCGATAATATGCGCTCGATCGATGCCGAGCCTGTCCAACAGCGCCGCGATCCGCGCAGCTTGGGCCTGCTGGGTATGGGATAGCGCGGGGTCAAAGGCGGTTTCACCGTGGCCGGCAAGGTCGGGAATGATGACCTGATGCGACCCGGTAAAGTGCCGCGCAAAACGTAGCCAAACGGTTTTGTCAGAGGTATAGCCATGCACCATAACAATCGCGGGCGCTGCTTCCGGGCCGCCGCGGTAATAGACCATTGCCAGATCATCGAGCGCCTGTGTCCGCCTACCGAGGCCATAGACCGTGGACTCGATAGCGATCGCAGTATCGTAAATCAGGTCACCTATTTTGGGATAAGTGGCAACGACAGCACCCACACCACAAGCCAGTATAGCGAACAGCGCAAGAGCAGTTTTTTTCATCGGCGTTGCTCCCCAAAAAAATGCATCACGCCGCAATAAAGCGGTGGTGCTGCGCTTTAAACGCGTCGGCCATGCGCCGGTAACTGAAGGAAAAACCCGGAAACATCGCGATCACATGGCCGCTCTTGCTCTGATACCAGCTGCTGCATCCGCCGGCTTTCCACACGGTTTTTTCCATCTCCGAATGAATCATCGCGGTGTACTCCGCTTCTGCCGCCTCGGTGACTTCAATCGCACTGTGCCCGCGTTCAATGACCTGACGGATGGCCGTGGCGATGTATCTGAGCTGGGCCTCAATCACAAAAATAGCTGACGTGTGTCCGATACCGGTATTAGGGCCGGTGATAACAAACAGGTTCGGGAAACCCGGCAGCGTGGTACCGAGATAAGCGCGGGGAAAATCCGCCCTCTGATCGGCAAGGCTGCGCCCGTCACGTCCTGCTACCGGATAGGAAATCACGCCGTCGGTGGCGCAATAACCGGTGGCATACACAATCAGATCCACATCGACCTGCTCACCTGCGGTTGTGAGAATGCCGGAGGCGTTGATTTCGGCAATGCCGTCGTCTTTGGTGTGCAGCTGCACATTGTGCTGTGCCAGCGCCGGATACAGCGTGCTGGATAGAATGACGCGCTTGCAGCCGATGACATAATCCGGCGTCAGCGCCGCCCGCATTGCCGGATCAGCGAAGGAGCGCCTGATAAAACCCTCGGCCTTACGCTGCCCCACCAGCTTCAGCAGCGTTTTGGAATATTTAAATCCCAACACGCGATATTCCAGTGTCCAGTAAATCAACGACCGCAGCAGCTTATAGAACGGCTTGAAGCCGAGCAGATAACGCTCCACCCGCGAAAACTTACGATCGGGTCGCGGCAACACCCAGTGCGGGCTGCGCTGGAATACATGCATTGCGGCCACGTCGGGGGCGATGGCCGGAATCACCTGCGCGGCACTGGCGCCACTGCCAATCACGGCGACCCGCTTGCCCCTGTAATCGTAGTCGGGATCCCAGGCATTGGTATGAAAAGCCGCCCCTTGAAAACGATCGCGCCCCTTAAACGCCGGAATCAACGGTGTGCTCAGCGGGCCGGAGGCATTGATCAGAAACTGAGCGCGAAACTCGCCGTTGTCGGTCGCCACCACCCACTGCCGGGTCGGCGCGTCCCAGTGAACTCGCTCAACCGTGGTGTTCAGGCGCGTTTTTTTCCGCAAACCGTGCTTGTCGATCACGTGGTTGGTATAGGCCTCGAGCTCGTCCTGCTCGGCAAACATCTGCGACCAGACATAGGGCTCCGCCGCTATCGAATACAGGGGCGACTGCACATCCACCGCGGCGCCGGGGTAAGTATTCTGACACCAGGTCCCGCCCATGAAGCTGCGCCGCTCCAGAATCAGGTAGTCGGTCAGGCCAAGCTGATTGAGCTTCATCGCTGCACACTGGCCACCAAAACCGCTACCGATGATCAGTGTTTGAAAACGGCTCACCGCAATCCTCCATCAGAAACAAGGCTAACTCAGCGACGCAATCTAACACGTCCGAAAATCAACCGGCGGCCGCAACATATACCGGGCGCTGTGCCCTGCGCCTTAGGTATTTACTGTGGGAATTCGCAAGCGAAATCGCAGTCGCTGATTTCGACCTGTTCGCTGAAATCAGAAGTCCAGCGTCCCTGCGTTTTCAGGTAATTTAACCGGACCTCGGTCGCGCCGGCTGCCAATTTGGCGGCGTTCAGCAGTTCGTTATCGATACCGTTGGTGGGTACCGAAAAACCGAAATGCTGGCCATCACGAGTGTTGAGGGCCGCACAGTCCTGACCCGCATCGGCAACACCCCAGCGTTTAGCATTGTAAGCGCCGTCCACAACTAAAGGCGCTGCCATATCCTGACAGGCCACCGGCAGACTCTGCGCTCTGCTACAGGCAATACTCTCGAACCGGCCATTGGTATTGGAGATCGAACAATTACCCACCGCGGCGGGCTGATTTTCATCCCAACTCCAAATGAGCGCCTGCAGACGACCGTCGAAGGGTAATACATGATCCAGCGACGGCATATTGATATTACAACGCGCCATTTCATGCACTTCGCTGACATTGGCCAGTGCTTCTTTGCCGGTCAGCGCACCCAACATAGTGCCGTCTTCATAGTAACGGGTCCATTTATTGGTTTGATCATTAGCAGAGAACAAGCATTCATCTAACGCGGCAATACCCTTCTGAGAACCGCTACCGCGCTGCATGTGTGTGCCACTGCGACCGAAGAAGATGGAATCACCTGTAGCGGTTTTGAAATTACAGCTACTGTAGATCATCACCTGGGCACCGGCGCGGCGTACATCATTGACCGATACTTCCAGGGGCTGACCGTCTTCACAGCCGGGTGCTTGTCGTAGCTGTCCGTCGCCGTCGGGATATTGCGTTTTGGGTTTGAACAAGCGCTGACCCAAGGTTGCCTCAACATCCGCAACCGCACGCTGGTAACGCTCTGGGAATTGCTGATCCAGTGACTCACTCATATTGTCTTCCAGATCAATAATCACAACCTGATCCGGGTTGGCGTCTAACCATTCGCGCAGCTCTGACAGCTCGTCGCGCAGTGATTTTTCATTGCTGCAACCAAAATGCTCAGCATTGCCGTGGCACACCGTGGGTTCAAAATCCTGTTCATTCGCGGATGGCATCCAATGCACGTCAATTTCCAGGCCGCGGATGTCCATACGCAACTGCTCAACCAGTTCATAACGCTGGTTGGCGTCAGAACCCGACAAAGTCGCAGGGGTATTCGCATCGGTGGCATTAAAGGAATTGTGCGTGCTCGGATACATCGTATGCTTCAGCGGCTGATGTGCTGACAACTCACGCTGTAAGTCATGGGCTTGTTTGGCCCAGCTACCATCGTAGGCCGCCAACTGGCGCTCGGAGATTTCTTTCTCGCTCATCAAGGCGCAGGTCGCCGCAGTGAAGTTATCCCGCCCCGTGACTTCACCTAGCGCACTGCGACAGTAAGATGCAACGCCGGACACAAAAGTATCAGCAACTTTACAGAGCGTACGGGAGCCCCCATTGATACTCGCACCGTTAAAGTAACAGGCTTGCACTAAAGAGAAGACATTTCCGCCGAAGATACTGCAAACCTGCTCTGCCTGGCCGCTCTGCTCCTGACAATGCGCCTCAAACTCTTGGCTTGCTTCCTGCACGTAGCCACACAACGGCGCAGCTTGAGGTGTCGAAACATCACACACATCGCCAAAACGGCTCAGTCTCGGCTCGAGCATGGGCTGCGGCATACGCTCGCTCATACGCGCGGCATCCAAATCACCATCGACATCGGCATACAAAGGCATACGAATGCTGCCGGATACCATGACCGCCGGAATGGTTTGATCACGCGACCAGGACACCGGGAACTGAGCATGGAAGCCGGTGAACATAACGCCCAGCTTATCCCCAGGTTTGATGCGCTCGGCAATACCGTTCAGATCCACTTTATGATTGCGCAGTCCGCGCAGCGGATAAACCTGGTCATCGACCAGATCCCAAAACTGCGTGCCCGCACGCTGGTGCACAATGCCGGCAAAAATAATGGCATCGCAACCGGTACGGAAAGTCGGCACTTGCGAATCAGCCGTATTACAAAGCGGCGGGTTTACACCGGCAAGCGTGGTGAGATTCACATTTAGCTGGGGAATCCCCGCCAAAATTGCATCGCCTTCAACAATCTCGGTAAGCTCAACAACGGTTGGCCCAAGCGCTACCGTTGCCACGGCTGCTTGTCCGTTCGCCACCGGGAAGGCATCACCCAGGTCAAACCCGGTAAATCCATCAACCGCAGGCCCGAATGAATCCGCACGCGAGGCAAGGAATTTATCCGCCGGGATTTCAACGGCATCGTTATCAGCAAGGCTGATACAAAGATCTTCGCTCAAATTGCTTTGACCTAAGCCGCGAAGCTTCTCGTCGAACCAGGCAATAACAGAATTGCCCTGATTGCTCAGCGAAGTTGCGCCACAATTTTGCTTACCACCGCCGTCCTGGAACCCAGGCACATAAGCCGGCACACCAGAATTAGAGGGCTGTTGATCATCGCCCGGCGCTACACCGAGAATATGACCACTCTGATGGGTGTAAAGCCTAACATCGCCACCCAAGGCTGAAAGACACTGATAATTCCACCAAGCGTCGTTGAAGTTAAACAGCGTATCGCGGAAGCCTTGCGTCAGCAGCACATCTACCGCCGGTAACTTACGATCGACGTCGCCCTGCCCGGGTACGGTCTCACCGGCAAACATACCGAAGGCCATAGTGTTTGGGTCGTTCGACCAGCGCGCATGAGGGTAAGGCATGGTCGGCAAGTTCTGATTCGCACACCAGAACCCTAAGCTGTGATAGTTAAACCAATCCAGCGCTTCTCGGGGGAATTCATTGCTTGCACCGCCGCGGGCCAGGGTCTCTTTAATGAAGGGATCGAGGCCCCGATTATCCGGGGTTCCCGGGCCGGGCTGCTCGCCATTTTGAAAGCCTTCATTCTGGCTGGCAGACTCACCACCGGCGACTAACAACAAATCCCAACCGGTTTTCACCGTATCACCGGGATTTAAGCTGTAGCGCAGATCATGCCAGGTAATATCGGGCACGATGGCATCTAAACGGTTCTTGTCATCCACTGCCAAAATCAGCAATTGATACCCGCCGCCATAGCTGCCGCCGATAGCCCCTACTACCAGGTTCTCAGCATCCGCGACGCTGGTCTTGCTGTCGGGCTGTGCAATGAACTGACCGGTGCTTTCATCGCGCCATGCCAGCCAATCGAGGTTTTGCTCGGCCCAATCGAGAATGGCCACCAAATCCTTGCCCTCGAACTCCGGGTCCATCACGCGAATCGAACCCGAGGAGTCGCCGAAGCCGCGCTGATCAATAGAGATCACCGCATAACCACGGTTGCGTAAGGCGCTATAGCTGTTGTCACCGGTCTCCCGGCGACCACCAAAACCATGGCCCTGCAACAGCAACGGATGGGCTCCCGCAGCACAGCTAATACCGCCAATCGGTTCCAGAACCTGGAAGCTGATGTCCTGACCGCTGCTTGAAGGAATAACCGCATGAATGCTTCGGCCACCTGTTAAGGACTGATTTCGCTCACAGGATGCGTGTGTCGGCTGCCCTGCGGCACAGCCCTGACCGTCAGCTTCTGCACCGCCTTCGGTGTTGGGACAGACATCTTCGCTGTCAGTGACACCGTCGTTATCATCGTCGTTGTCACGATTATCACCAATGCCATCGCCGTCGCTATCATCCTGCTCGCTAGCATCAAACGGGAAAGCATCAACCGCGTCATCGCGACCGTCGTTGTCATCATCTGCGTCGGCATTGTCGCCCTGCCCGTCGCCGTCATTATCGGATTGCTCGGATGCATCGTAAGCGAATGCATCGAGGCTATCGCTGACGCCGTCACCATCGCTGTCGACTTCGGCAAGCTCGATGACGCGGGTTTCGGTAGCGGCCGATAACTGCAGAGTGATCTCACCATTTTGTGTGGTTCGACCAACCACGATGCCATCAACGGCGACGTCGACCGATGCCCCGGTCTGCACCAGTGTTAATGCAATATCCGCATCGCTGTTTACTTTGATCACGGTGCCGCTGCGACCGGCAAAGCCCGCTTTTTTCAGATCAACCGTCAAACTGCCAACATTATTCAGGTTCAGGCTAAGGACTGAATCAGCCTGGCTTAGCTCTGTGCTGTCGTTGAATTGGTATTGGCGGAAATGCGGTGTCTCGCCACCGGGATGACCATCGGCAAACGGAATCCGCAAAGCGTTGCTACCCTGGCTGGAGAACTGATCAAACTCATTGGGGTAGTTGGCCGGGTCAAACGAAACCCCTTCAAATACGGGTACGTTGGTCAATTCCGGCAAAGCGCCGCTGCGCGCTTCAATACGGGCGGTACCCGCTTTAGCGCTTTCCGCGCAATCACCAATACCGGCTTCAGCATCGGCGACCTGCATGCCCGACAACCACCACACAGAGCTCGGGCCGAAGCCTAATTCAGCATCGAAATCCGCGTCGGCGAAGCGGTAAATGATTTCACCGGCAGCGGCTTTGCGCTGTTGCGGCGCGGTATCGCGCAGCCACTCCGTGGCATGGAAAAATGCGGGATAAGCGATATCTTTCAGCGTCCACGCCACATGGTCTTCTGCAGGGTACAGATCGAACATGTACTCGTAACCGAGTTCACGCAGAATCTCGATATCGGCTAATGTGCCGTTCGCATGTACCAATTGATCGAGCGCACCGTGCGCCTGATAAAAACCGTTCCAGCGCAGGTTTTCTAACTGCTCCTGGGCAAAACAGGCTGAAGCGGTATTGCCCGAGGCATTGCGTTCGGTAGAACCCGCCAATACCACACCACCGGCAAACACTTCGGGGTATTCCGTGAGCATACGCAAGGTCGCCATGGCGCCCATCGAATAGCCAGTGCTATACGCCCGCTCGGGATC
>JBFJYC010000073.1:0-12370 GCA_041622815.1 Spongiibacteraceae bacterium
GAAAGGCGGCATCAGCGCTTCGGTGGTGTGCAGATTTTGCGCCAGACCATGCAGGTATTCGTATTCTTCCACACCTTCCGGCAGGGTGAACAAATGAACCCCGGCAACGTGCATGGGTGTCTCTCTGCTCTCGCCGATCAGAAAGGTCTTATCCATCATGGTCAGTTTTTTCATTGGCGCCCCGGTCAGTATTCAAATTGTTGTTCTTAGACTGCGAATCTACTGGGGTTTCTTGAATGCGAGGGAATCATATACGGCCGTCGCCATCGAGCATTGCCATTGCGGTGGCATATGATCGATAACCCTTTACCACTATACACCGGGTTGGTACTCGCGCAGATTTACTTGGGAGAGATGGAGTTAAGGTAATCGAAATTTGCACGTCGCTGCGGCTATTTGCCGCGTAAGATTAATGAGATCGTGAATAGCAAGCGCGACCGGGACTATTATCAACCCGAGTTTAGATCCGTTTCTAATGCTGCCCAGGCTACAACATGCGGCTGCAGGCCGAGTCGTCCGCGCACTGATTGCGCCAATTGTTGCCAGCGGATTTGCGGGTAACGAGCGAATAACTCGGTATATTTATCCATACTCCAGTTTACAAAAACAATCGGGTCCAGTTGCCGGTACAGGTGTGATACCTCGTAGTGCAGGTGCGGTGCGCTGCTTAAACCGGAATTGCCGCTATAGCCGATCAACGTTCCGCGTGAAACGAATTGTCGCGTTCTAACCGTGGTGCGAGACAAATGACCGTAGGTGGTTGTAAAACCATAGCCGTGTACAAGCTTCACCATTTTGCCTAATCCGCTGCGATGATCGCCGGACCATTCGACAACACCATCGGCAGTTGCATAGACAGGCGTTCCCTCGGCAGCACGGAAGTCGATGCCGGAATGCTTTTTCTTTTTGTTGGTCACAGGGTGAATGCGCTTGCCGTAGTGGCTGGTGACCACGGCGTTTCGAACCGGTGCGCCGCTGGGTAACGCACGCAGCATATAAAGTTTTTCTGCTTCGCTCTGGTTGTGCATCCACTCGCTACCCAGTGGTGCTAACGACTTGGGGAAGGCGGCACTAAAAGCGCGCAATTGCTTTAGCTCACGGGCCGTGTCCAGCAGTGCGCGGGATTGACGCTGCGCCGTCCTTCGCAGTTTTTCAGTTTCGGCGGCTGCGGCAACTCTTTGTCGTTCGAGTTCGATACGGGTTGCATTGAGCTCAGACTCGAGAGCCAGTCGTGTTTCGTACCACTGCAGACGCTGTTTTGCGGATGCCAACTCGGCCTGATGGTTGAGATGTGACACTAATTTCTGGCTCTCATTCGCGAGCCACCAGCCAGAAATAGCGATTAGCATTGCCAGAGCGAAGGGCAGGCGGGGGTGGCGGATGATGTGCCGAGATTGCGGTGAGCTGTTGAGAGGCATATTTTTGTGTTCAGATCGTTACGATAACTTGTTGATAAAAATAGTAATTTACGGATCGCTTGGCGGGTGTGATGCAGATCACATTCAGATTGTTTATGTCGCTTTTTGGGTATCGCTTTGTGACGTGCTTCACGATACAAGCGACGCTCAAATATCTGGGTATGACTAGGAAGGTCTAATGAGCTGGGATGTGGCGGCAGAGCGGACGAAACTTGATCCCGGCACGCCGATCAATGAGGGGGAGCGTAACGAATCGCTGTTCAGTTAAGCGCGGGTTCGCTTCCCCGCTTGTTAAACGAAAAAGCCCGACACAAGGCCGGGCTTTTTCGTTTAATGGCGGAGGGGCAGGGATTCGAACCCTGGGTGGGTTTAACCCCACGCCGGTTTTCAAGACCGGTGCATTCAACCGCTCTGCCACCCCTCCGAAGGGCCGGAATTATACAGCTCCGGCCATACTGAACAACCGCTTTTTAGCGACTTAGTTAGCTATTAAGCACTGCGTTGGTTGCGCGGATCGTTAGCTGCGCGAGGTCTTTCCGGAAGATCCGGATTCGGTGCGGCAACTTTGCTTGGATCCAGCGGCGCAGGTGTCGGATCAGCGGTCGCGACCTGAACATCGATGTTCTGACGCGGATTATCACGCGGATCATTACCGGCACGGCCGAGTTCGGCAGCGATGATCTTAACCGGTGTGACCGGCGGTGCTGGCTGCTCTATGGCCGGTTCAGGTTTAGGTGCGGCAGGTTTCTTCTCGGTGCGGGGTTTACGCGCGGCGGGTTTTTCCTGTCGTGGTGTTGCTTCTGCTTCTGCCTTAGGGCTTTCCACTGCAGGCGCTACAGTTTCTGCAACAACTGCGGCGGCTGCGGCTTCAACGGCAGGCGAGGCTACTTTTTCTTCGACATTTAGGTTTGCTGCTTCCGCGGCAACCTCTGTCGGCAATTCACCGCGCTTGCGCTCACTGGCAGAACGTCCGCGACGGTTGCTCGGGCGGCGCTGCGGGCGGTTGCTGTCACGCTCCTGACTGCGATTGCCGTCGGTTTCGGTGTTGTTTTCCGGCTTATCGGCAGGCTTTTGCTGATCGCGTGGCTTACGCTCTTTGCGTTCTTTACGCTCTTTCTGCTCAGCAGGCTTGTCTTGATCCTTACGCTCTGCTTGCTGCTCGTCACCCGGACGGTTTTCACCAGTGTTATTGCGGTTGCGGTTGCGATTGCGGTTGCGTTGGCCGCCGCGATTGCGATTATTGCCGCCTTCAGAACGGTTGCGGTTGCGATTGCGGTTGTTGCCGTCTTCGCGATTACGATTGCTGCGTTCAGCCGTTTTTGGCTTCGGTGCTTCTTCGACCTTTTCGGCTTCGCCGCCAAACAGCGAACCAAACCATGCTGCGATAGCGGCAAATATGCCAACCTTGGCCACTGTTTTAACCGGTGCCTCGCGCTCGGCTTTGATCGGTGCTTCTTTTTTCTGGGCAGCGGGGGCGGGCGGGCGCGGTGCTAATGCATCGACGGCAGCTACTTCCGGTGTTGCGGACTCTTTTTCTTTCCACGAGTCGGGCTGTTCGCCTTCGGCGGGACCCGGTATCAGTTTGAAACTGGGGTGATCCGGGTCAGTAATTTCATCATCGCGCAGTCGCTGTACTTCAAAATGCGGCGTTTCCAGCGCAGGCGATGCAATTACCAATACGCGAACGCGACTGCGTTTCTCAATATCAGCCAGGTCATTACGTTTTTCATTGAGCAGGAATGAGGCGACATCCACGGGTACCACTGCGCGAACCTCACCGGTCTTGTCTTTGTTGGCCTCTTCTTCGACCAAGCGCAGAATCGACAATGACAGCGAGCGGGTATTACGGATGGTGCCTTTACCGTCGCAGCGCGGGCAGACCCCGGCACTGGTTTCACCCAGAGACGGGCGCAGGCGCTGGCGTGACATTTCCAGCAGACCGAAGCGTGAAATACGGCCGACCTGTATGCGGGCGCGGTCCTGCTCTACGGCGTCCTGCATGCGCTGCTCGACAGCGCGCTGATTTTTCGGTGACAGCATGTCGATAAAGTCGATAACAATCAGTCCGCCGATATCCCGCAGGCGCAGCTGGCGGCCGATTTCATCGGCGGCTTCAAGGTTGGTATTGGTCGCAGTTTCTTCGATATCACCGCCGCGGGTGGCGCGGGCCGAGTTGATATCAATCGAGACCATGGCTTCGGTCGGGTCGATGACAATTGAGCCGCCGGACGGTAGTTGAACTTCGCGCTGAAACGCGGATTCGATCTGCGATTCAATCTGGTAGCGGGTAAACAGCGGCGTTTCGTCATCGTAGTGACGAATCTTGTGTTTGTTGTGAGGCATGATCTGGTTCACGAACATCATCGCTTCGTCGTAAGACTCGCGCTGATCGATCAATACCTGATCCACATCCTGACGCAGGTAGTCGCGAATCGCGCGGACGATGGCGTTGCTTTCCTGATGAATCAGGAAGGGCGCTTTGCGCTCATTTGAGGCTTCTTTAATCGCTTTCCAGACCTGAGTCAGATAATCCATATCCCACTGCAGTTCTTCGGTGCTGTGGCCGATACCGGCGGTGCGCACGATCACGCCCATACCGTCCGGAATCTCAACGCCGTTTAAGGCATTGCGCAGTTCCGTGCGCTCGTCACCCTCGATGCGGCGTGAAATACCACCGGCGCGGGGGTTGTTCGGCATCAGTACCATATAGCGACCGGCTAGGCTGATCATGGTGGTGAGGGCGGCGCCTTTGGTGCCGCGCTCTTCCTTATCCACCTGAACGATTACTTCGGTGCCTTCCTTGACCACATCGCGGATGCGGGCACGGCCGGGGTTGTCACCACCATCGCCTTTGAAGTATTCCTTGGAAATTTCTTTCAGCGGCAAAAAGCCGTGACGCTCGGCGCCGTAATCGACAAAAGCGGCTTCGAGGCTGGGTTCGACGCGGGTGATGCGTCCTTTATAGATGTTGGACTTCTTCTGAACACGATTGCGGTTTTCGATATCCAGATCGTACAGACGTTGGCCGTCGACCAGCGCGACGCGGATTTCTTCCGTGTGGCTGGCATTGATAAGCATACGTTTCATGGGTGTTTCTCCTTGGTGTCCGGAGCGGGCACGCAGCAGGAGAAGAGGGGGGAGTTGTGATCAGAGCACCGGTCACCCGGTGGTTTTAGTGTTGCCGAATTGTGGTTTTTGCTATGTAAAAGGGCGGTAAAGCCGGTATTTACGGCGGGAAACAGCTGCTTCCCGGGTCACACAAATTCGGTGGTTGATGCTTTCTACTAATTCTGATTTTTTATCGACCCGCGGACGATCTTTGCCCTCGGGTGTCGGTAAACTCGTTCCAATTCCTGCTGACTGGCGTCGTCTTCCGGACGTTTCGCTGTCAGGTGGCGGCGACCCGCTTTCATTTTTCGGATCGACGCGTCACTAATCTGCAATATTTCTTTAGTTCAAGGCCGTTGCGGGGTCTACCGCCGGCCGGCTGTTCTATTGTCCGGCGATCTGATTCACGACTTCTGGTCGGATTCCGCCGTTAACTATTTGTTCCAAACGGCTGGTCGGGGGACAATAGGCCGCGGACTATAGCAGTAAATATTAGTCCCGCCAAATAGTTACGGCGCCCCGGGCCGGCATCCCCACTGAGGAGTACATCTTGAGTTCTTTACCCGACGCGCCTCGCGCGGTGCAGTTTGTCAGCGTCGACGGCGAAGATGCGGGGCAGCGTATCGACAATTATCTGCTGCGGGTGCTGCGTGGCGTGCCTAAGACCAGAATCTACCGGATTCTGCGCAAGGGCGAGGTGCGGGTGAACAAGGGCAGAATTAAGCCGGATTATCGGCTCTGTGAGGGTGACGTGCTGCGAATTCCGCCGATCAGGATCGCAGATGCGCCGAAAGTACCGGTTCCGTCGGCGAACCTGCGCGATCAGCTGGCGGCGGCGGTGCTCTATGAAGATGAAGACCTGCTGGCAATGAATAAGCCTTCCGGGCTGGCCGTGCACGGCGGCAGCGGGGTCAGTCTCGGCCTGATTGAGAGTCTGCGCCAATTGCGGCCCGATGACCGCCATCTGGAGCTGGTGCACCGGCTCGACCGCGACACTTCCGGCTGTATTCTGATATCCAAGCGTCGCTCGGTGCTCAAAGAGCTGCACCGGATGCTGCGGGAAGGCCATATAGACAAAACTTACTACGCGCTGGTCGGCGGGCACTGGCCGGCGCGGCGGCTGCAGGTCAACGATAAGCTGCTGAAAACCGAGCTGCCCTCGGGCGAGCGCATTGTGCGGGTCTCCATTGATGGTAAGACGGCGCTGACCCGATACGCGGTGCTGGAACGGCTAGAAGGGGCGACGTTGATCGAGGCGAAGCCGGTAACCGGCCGCACGCACCAGATCAGGGTGCATTGCCAGGCCGCCGGCTACCCGATACTGGGGGATGATAAGTACGGTAACGACGCCGCCAATGCCGCGTTTCGCGGCAAGGGGCTGCGGCGCCTGTTCCTGCACGCGCGCCGATTAGAATTTAAGTTGAATGATAAAAAGATCAATATTAACGCGGGGTTATCGGATGATCTTCAGGCAGTAATTAAGACTTTGGGGGCGCATCAGCGATGGTGATATTCGACTGGGATGGCACCCTGATGGACTCCACCGGCAAGATTATCACTTGCATGCAGCGGGCTGCCGCAGACATCGGCTTGGCGCCACCGACAGATGATGCGGTGCGCAATATTATCGGCTTGGGTCTGAAAGAGTCGGTGGAGATGCTATTCCCCGACCTCTCTGTCCCCGATATTGAAGCGCTGCGGGACGGCTATTCGCGGCATTTTGTGGTCGCGGATCAGGTTCCCTGCGACCTGTTTCCCGGCGCTCTGGAGACGCTGGCGGCTATACGTGCCGCCGGGCGCCGCACCGCCGTGGCCACCGGCAAAAGCCGGCGTGGCCTCAACCGGGTCTGGGGGAATACCGGGCTGGGCAGTTACTTCGATGATAGCCGCTGTGCCGATGAGACCCGTTCCAAGCCGGATCCGTTGATGTTGCTGGAGCTGTGCGATGCGGCCGGGCTCAAGCCGGGCGATTGCCTGATGGTGGGTGATACGGAGTGGGATCTGGATATGGCGGCACGCATCGGTATGCCGTCGGTGGGTGTCGCTTTTGGCGCCCATGTGCCGGCCCGTTTATCCAAGCATAATCCGATAAAAATAATAAATGAATACAGAGAGTTATATAATATATTGTAAGTAATATATTAAGGAATTTCGAAGCCTGTTTGGCGTAGAAACGCGCACAAGCGGATCAGCGGCAGGCCCACCAGAATACCGGGGTCGTCGCTGCGCACGTGACGGAACAGGCTGATGCCCAGACCCTCGACTTTAAAGCCGCCGGCGCAGTCCGGGGCCGGTTCGCGGGTGACATAGCGCTCAATTTCCGCGTCGCTGAGCGTGCGGAAGCAGACTTCAGTGGTTTCGACGGCGCTCTGGCGCTCGCCGCTGGCGGCGTTGAGCAGGCACAAGCCGGTATAAAAGGTGACCGATTGGCCGCTGCAGGCGCTGAGTTGCTCCATTTGGGCGGCGGCGGAGCCGGGTTTGCCGAGAATGCGGCTGCCCAGCGCGGCGGTCTGGTCGCTGCCGATAATAAAGCCGGCGCCGGCTTTGGCGGCGATCGCGGCGGCTTTTGTATCAGCGAGGCGGCCGGCGAGGGCGGCCGGATCCTCACCGGTACAGGCAGATTCGTCGATATCCGGTGCCATGGTTTGGAACGGAAGCTGCAGCTGTTCCAGCAGTTTGCGCCGGTAGGGTGAACCGGAAGCGAGAATAAGCGCTGGCAGGGGGCTGCTCATGGGCGATAGAAACCTTCGTAAATCGTTAAAATAACAGAGTTTTTACCGATTTCATCTTTACTTGCCGCAATCTCGCCCCTATGATGCGCGCCCATGCGAAAGCAGGCTCTGCCACGTCTTTTTGATGCCCGTAAAATGTGCCTTTCAGAGGCCGTTGTCAGTGCGTCAGAAAAAGTCGCAGCGCTACCGAGATTTGCGGCCGGCTTGGCCTCTGATAACGGTGAAGTCAGTATTGATTTGCGCTTCTTTCTGGACGAGTCGCACCGCCGCCGGATGACCGGTCAGGCCAGTGCCAATGTGGCGTTAAAATGCCACCGTTGTCATGGTGAGATAGCGTCGGTAGTTGCAGCAGATTTTGATTACGTGCTGATATTTGGTGACACCAAGCCCGAAGTAAAAGCGGGTATTGAGCAAAACCTGCCACCGGAAATAGATGTGGTTGAGTTAGAAGGCGAGCACATTGAAGCATTAGTGCTGGTTGAAGATGAATTGATTATTGCGACGCCCTACGCCAGTTATCACGACGATACCGAGTGTGCGAAGCAGACCGGATTAGATTACACCGCCCCGGAAGTTGCGCCGGTAGCGGCGACAGACGAAACGCACCGGCCCTTTGCGGGTTTGGCGGACTTGTTGAAAGACAGTTAGCGTATTAAGCATTAGTGCAATTGCGGAAACGCGGTTGCTCAGACATTTGAAAGTTAGGAGTTTTCCTCATGGCTGTACAGAAAAGTAAGAAGTCACGTTCGCGTCGCGGTATGCGTCGTTCGCACGATGGTTTGACCAACGCTGCATTGAGCGTTGATCAGACTTCCGGTGAGAAGCATCTGCGTCATCACATGACTGCAGACGGTTTTTACCGTGGCCGCAAGGTCGTTGAGGGTAAGGGCGAAGATTGATATCGCTGCTGCCGGCTGCTGCGTCAGAGCCGGCCGCATTGCGGCGTCCATTGTTGACGCCGCTAACCTCGCTTCAACTTCTTCGCAGTACCTCATCTAACCCTTCCGCCGGGCAGTTGTACCCGTGGTAAAGCTCGCCATCGACACGATGGGCGGCGACTTTGGTGTGCCGGTTGCCGTCGATGCGGCGCTTGCCGCTACCAAAACCAATCCTCTTTTAGAAATTTCTCTGGTCGGTGACGCCGACGCAATTGCTGCGCGCGTACCGGCAGACCACGCCTTTACCATTGTCGACGCTCAGGAAGTCATTGAAATGACCGACTCGGTAGCGGATGCACTGCGCCGCAAGCGCGGCTCTTCCCTGCATGTGGCGCTGCAGTTATTGCGCGACGGCACAGTCGACGGTGTTGTCAGCGCCGGTAATACCGCTGCGCTATTGGCGGTCGGGCGGCAATTGCTGGGCACTGTTGAAGGTGTCTCGCGGCCCGCGATCTGCAGCAAAATTCCGGCGCGCGGCGGTCATGTCTGGCTGCTGGATCTGGGTGCGAATATTTCACCGGACGCGCACACTCTGCATCATTTTGCCCGCATGGGCAGCGCGCTCGCCGCGATTGCTGACAATAATACCGCGCCCGATGTCGCGCTGCTTAATATTGGCACTGAAGACGGCAAAGGTGTCGAGGTAGTGCAGGAAGCTGCCACGCTGTTGCGCGCAGACAGCAGTATCACCTTTACAGGCTTTATCGAGGGCGACCAGATATTCACCGGCGGAGCGGATGTCGTTGTTTGCGACGGTTTCAGCGGCAATATCGCGCTGAAGGTGTGTGAAGGTACCGCCGGGCTGATTGGTGAAATATTCGAAACCAGTCTCAGTGACGCAAACATGAGCGATGAAGTACTCGCTGCGGTCACGCCGGCTTTCAAGAGTTTTTTTGCCGCGATCAACCCCCACAGCTATGCAGGCGCTTCCTTTTTAGGTCTCAATGGTGTGTTGGTCAAAACCCACGGCAACTCCGGCGTCGGCAGTTTCAGTCGCGCCATCGAGCTGGCGGCAGTGGAGGCGGCCGGTGAATTGCCGCTGAAACTGGCACGGCAGCTTGCCGCC
The DNA here is from genome assembly GCA_041622815.1 of Spongiibacteraceae bacterium. Lineage (GTDB taxonomy): Bacteria > Pseudomonadota > Gammaproteobacteria > Pseudomonadales > Spongiibacteraceae > JBFJYC01. Next base: position 9,263 of record JBFJYC010000073.1, read on the forward strand.
AGCTAGTTTACTGAATCAATCAACACAGGAGACTGAAATGAGTCTTTCTAATCTCGCGTTTGTTTTTCCGGGGCAGGGCTCTCAGAAAACCGGCATGCTCGGTGATCTGGCGGCGGCCTATCCGCTGGTGCAGGACACCTTTACCGAAGCTTCCGGCGCGATCGGTATCGATTTGTGGGAAATGGCGCAGCACGGTGAGCAGGAAACACTGAACCTCACCGAGAATACCCAGCCGCTGTTATTGGCGGCCAGCGTGGCGGTATGGCGTGTCTGGCAGCAACAGGGCGGTGCGGCACCGGCATTGATGGCGGGCCATAGTCTAGGTGAGTTTTCGGCACTGGTTTGCGCCGGGGCCTTACCTTTTGCCGACGCGGTGGCGCTGGTGAAAAAGCGTGGCCAGGCGATGCAGACCGCAGTTCCGGTCGGCGTCGGTGCCATGGCCGCAGTACTCGGCCTCGATGACGAGGCGATTTCCAAGGTGTGCGCTGAAGCTGCCGGCGATGGTGTGGTCGAGGCGGTCAATTTTAACTCACCGGGTCAGGTCGTTATCGCCGGTCACAAAGAAGCGGTAGAGCGTGCGATCGAAGCCTGTAAAGCGGCCGGCGCCAAGCGGGCGATGCCGCTGCCGGTGAGTGCACCTTTCCATACTTCGCTGATGCAGCCTGCGGGTGAGGTGTTGGCGCAGGCACTCGCCGAAATCGACGTGGCTGCACCGGCGATTCCGGTTGTTCACAATGTGCATGCGGCGACCGAGACTGACCCGGCGGCGATTAAAGCGCTGCTGGTGCGGCAGATATATAGTCCTGTGCGTTGGGTAGACTGCGTCAATGCCATGACCAATGCCGGCACCGAAACCGTCATCGAATGCGGCCCGGGCAAAGTGCTATCGGGCCTGTGCAAGCGTATCCATAAACCGTTAACGACTCTGGCGATGGATGACCCTGCCGGCATCGATGCCGCGCTGGCCGCGCTGGCCTAATCAACAATAGGAGCCAAACTCATGACAGATAAAATTGCGCTGGTCACCGGCGCCAGCCGCGGAATCGGCAAAGCCATCGCGACCGCGCTTGGCGATGCCGGTATGACGGTGATCGGTACCGCCACCAGCGAAAGCGGTGCCGCGGCGATTACAGACTGGATGCGCGATGCCGGTATTAAAGGTAAAGGCATGCTGCTGAATGTATCCGATGGCGCTTCGGTCAAAGCGGTCGTTGAGGCAGTGACTGCCGAGTTCGGCGCGATCACCGTGCTGGTCAACAACGCCGGTATTACCAAAGACAATATTATGATGCGCATGAAAGACGAGGAGTGGTTCGACGTGATCGATACCAACCTTAATGCGCTGTACCGCCTGACCCGCGCCTGTGTTCGCGGTATGACCAAAGCCCGCTGGGGGCGGATCGTCAATATCGGTTCTGTGGTCGGTTCGATGGGTAATGCCGGGCAGTCGAACTACGCCGCCACCAAAGCGGGTATGGCGGGCTTTTCCCGCGCCCTGGCGCGCGAACTCGGATCCAGAAATGTGACCGTAAATTGTGTGGCGCCGGGTTTTATCGATACCGATATGACCCGGGAATTGCCGGCAGCGCAGCGCGAGGCGCTGACCGCACAAATCCCGCTGTCACGACTGGGTGACCCGGCTGAAATTGCGTCGGTGGTTGCATTTTTGGTGAGCGATGGCGGCGCCTATGTTACCGGCGAAACCATTCACGTGAATGGCGGCATGTACATGGCGTAATAAAAGCAGTTCAATTTTTTGTGACAGGCGGCGGAAATAACGGGTAAAATCGCTCCCCGTCCGGTGTGGCAAATTTGAACTAACAGCGTTAGGCTGCGTTCGGTTAATCGCCGCACAAGCCCATAATTTATATAGTAAACATTTAGGAGTCGGAACAGACCATGAGCAGCATTGAAGATCGAGTTAAAAAGATTGTTGCCGAGCAGCTTGGCGTAAAGGAAGAAGATGTTTCTGATTCTGCATCCTTCGTTGAAGATCTGGGCGCAGATTCGCTCGATACGGTTGAGCTGGTAATGGCTCTCGAAGAAGAATTTGAAACTGAAATTCCCGACGAAGAAGCGGAAAAGATCACCACCGTAAAGTTGGCAATTGACTACATCAACGAGAATCTGAAGTAGCGCTAACACCGTCGACTTAATTGTACGAAAGCCGCACTTACCGGGTAAGGCGGCTTTTTTTATGTATGCGCTAAGCCCGTTCCGGCGCGTTAGGTATGAGATGAGTTTTCGGAGTATTCGGATATGAAAGGTCGCAGGGTAGTCATTACCGGCTTGGGTGCGGTTACGCCGCTCGGAAATAATGTTGCGGATACATGGGCCGGTGTTGTCGCCGGTAAAAGCGGCATTGGACCGATTGAGCATTTTGATGTGTCTGCATTTTCGACCCGCTTTGGCGGTTCGGTGCGTGGCTTTGATGTCAGCCCCTATATGCCAGCCAAAGAAGCGCGGCGCTACGACCCTTTTATTCATTACGGAATGGCGGTCAGCGTGCAAGCGCTGGAAGATTCCGGTTACGAAATCAATGAAGGTAATGCCTGTCGTATCGGTACACTGATGAGTGCCGGCATCGGCGGTATCGGCACCATTGAGGCTGCACGTCACACTTTCGACACCAGCGGACCGCGGAAAATCGGCCCCTTCGTGGTTGCCGGTGCCATTATCAATATGATTTCAGGGCAGTTATCGATTCGCTACGGTTTGAAGGGGCCGAACCTGTCTGTCGTTACTGCCTGCACTACCGGTACCCATGCAATCGGACTTGCAGCGCGAGCAATTGCCTATGGCGATGCCGACGCGATGATCGCCGGTGGCGCTGAGTTTGCGACGACGCCGGTCGGGCTTGGCGGATTTGCCGCGGCGCGGGCGCTGTCGACCAGAAATGATGATCCGCAGGCGGCGAGCCGGCCCTGGGATAAAGACCGGGATGGTTTTGTGCTCAGCGACGGTGGCGGTGCGGTCATGCTTGAAGAATACGAAGCCGCAAAAGCGCGCGGTGCCAGGATATATGCAGAAGTCAGCGGTTTCGGCATGAGCGGCGATGCACACCATGTGACGGCACCACCCGCCGACGGCGATGGCGCCTACCGCGCC
>JBFJYC010000074.1:0-12319 GCA_041622815.1 Spongiibacteraceae bacterium
GGAGCCCGGAGGGCCGCCGGCTGTGCAGCAACGGTGTGCCGCTGCCGCCGGACCTGCCAATTCTTAGTTTTGACCCGGATTCCGGCCGGGCACCTGCCGCGTTTGAGGGAGAAGTTGCCTGACTTTTGTTCAATGCGCGGCAGATTGGTCAAAAACTACCCAATCACCGAATATTGTGCATAAGCAACTTAAGAATCTTCTTTAAGTATCTCCAATACCCTACTGAAATTGCTCAATTTCGGTTCCTGATATACCCTGTGAATTGGTCAGTTACCGGCACGTTACCGGCATTTTCCTAGAAATTCCCTGCAGATTAGCGAAGTTTTGCCTTGACAGACAATGACTTGGCTTCCTATAGTTCACCGAAGTGGTGAAAAGTGGATAAAAGCGGTTTTTTGTGGGTAATTTTGGATAATAAGCACATGCTGGTTCAGGAAAACTAACCAGTGTTCTCCGGAAGTCACGAGATCACGATGGATGCGAAGGGGCGCATCGCGATTCCCGCCAAGGTGCGGGAGGCGCTGCTGCCTGCTGCGGATGACAATTTGGTCGTCACCGCCAGCCACATCGATCGCTGCCTGATGTTCTTCCCGCAGGACAACTGGAATGAAACCCAGACCAAAATCGAAGCTTTGCCATCGCTGAATAAACATACCCGCCGCCTGAAGCGTCTGATGATCGGCTATGCCACGCCGATGCAGGCCGACAGCAATGGCCGCATTCTGTTGCCGCCGCCGCTGCGCACCTACGCCGGGTTGGAAAAGAAGCTGATGCTGGTCGGTCAGTTGGGTTATCTCGAATTGTGGAACGAAGACCGCTGGTTGCAGGAAGCGGTCAGTGATTTTGATGCGGATGACGGTGACCTGCCTGATGGCATGGTCGACCTGTTTTAGGCAGGCGTCTTGCACAAAACCGTTTTGTTGGACGCCGCGGTGGAGGCGTTGGTGCACGATTCTACCGGTATATATATCGACGGAACCTTCGGGCGGGGCGGTCATTCCCGTGCGATTTTGGCTCGTCTCGGTGGGTCGGGGCGTCTGCTCGGTATTGATAAGGACCCGGCGGCGATCGCGGCAGGGGAGCAGTTGGCAGCGGAGGATACGCGCTTTCAGATAGCACGCGGATCTTTTGCGGATGCACCGGCGCTGGCGCGACAGTATCTGGGTGCTCAACAGGTTGACGGTGTGTTGTTAGACCTCGGGGTGTCTTCTCCGCAATTGGATGAGGCGGACCGGGGCTTTAGTTTTTTACGCGACGGGCCGCTGGATATGCGCATGGATCCCGCGTCGGGAATCAGTGCCGCGGATTGGCTGGCGGCTGCGAAAGAGTCTGAAATGGCGGATGTTTTTAAGCGTTACGGAGAGGAGCGGTTTGCACGGCGTATTGCCGGCGCAATTGTTGCTGCCCGCGCAAAGGCGCCGATCACACGCACCGTGCAATTCGCCGAGTTGGTCAAGGAGGCGCATCCGGCCTGGGATCATAAAAAACACCCTGCAACAAAAGTCTTTCAGGCGGTGCGGATTCATATCAACCGCGAACTGGCGGATCTGGAAAGCCTGTTGGCGTCGGCTAAGGAGCTACTCGCAGTGAAGGGAAGGCTGGTGGTGATCAGTTTTCATTCATTGGAAGACCGCCTGGTGAAACAGTTTATGCGCAATGCCGCGCGCGGTGTGCAGCTGCCGCGGCATGTGCCGATCTCCGCGGCGCAGCAGCAGGGCGATTTCCGGTTGTGCGGCAAGGCGTTGCGCCCCGGCGCTGCGGAAGTAGACGCAAATCCCCGCGCGCGCAGCGCGGTATTGCGCGTTGCGGAGAGACTGGGTTGAGCGCCCGCGCGACAGGCCGGACGCCGTTCGGGCGCGGTGCGTCGCAACCACAAACCGCAGCGTTTACAAAATTACAGTTATTGCTATTGGCGGCGGTACTGGGTTCAGCACTGACCGTGATCTACGCAGCGCACCTTACCCGCCAGTTATTCAGTGACTCGCAAAAACTGAGCGAACGGCAACTGATCCTAGATGAGGATTGGGGGCGATTGTTAATTGAGCGCAGCACCTGGGCCGATCATGACCGGGTCAACAAGCTCGCACGCATGCAGCTGTCGATGTATGCGCCGGAACTCAAAGATGTTGAATTGGTGAGGGCCGATGGCCGCCACGCACAATAAAAAGCGCAAGAGCAAGCGCAACGGCGGTCCGCTGCCGTTGTCGCGCTGGCGCCTGCGCGTGGTGCTGGCATTGCTGATGTTATTGCCGGTAGCGTTGATCGGTCGTCTCGCATCACTGCAAATTCTGGATTACAACGGTGCGCAGGGGTTTTTGCAGGGGCAGGACTTTCTGCAAGGGCAGGGTGATGCCCGCAGTTTGCGGCATGAGGTTATTCCGGCGCATCGCGGCATGATTACCGACCGCAATGGCTTGCCGCTGGCGGTGAGTACACCGGTGGTGAGTATTATCGCCGACCCCGCACTGTTGCAATTAGACGGCAAGCAGTTGCGCCGTTTGGCTGCCTTGCTGGACGCGCCGGTCAAAACCATCGAAAAGCGTCTGGCGGCAGCTGGGAATTCGCGGTTTATGTATCTTCGACGCCGCATGCAACCGGAGGCGGCGGCAAAAATTACCGCCCTGAGGATTAAGGGAATTTCCACGCAGCGCGAATATCAGCGTTATTACCCCGCCGGTGAAGTGGCGGCGCATGTGGTTGGGTTTACCAATATTGACGACGCCGGTCAGGAAGGTATGGAGCTGGCCTACGACAAGTGGTTGGCGGCAAAAACCGGTGTGAAGCGTGTCCTCAAGGACCGCAACCGGCAGATCGTGCGCGAGCTGAGTGCGGGTAAGCCGCCGCAGCCGGGCCGCGACCTGCAGCTGAGCATCGACCTGCGGCTGCAATATATGGCCTATCGCGAATTGAAAGCGGCGCTGGCGCGCAACAAAGCGCGGGCCGGTTCGCTGGTGATGCTGGACGCGCAATCCGGCGAAGTGCTGGCGATGGTCAATCAGCCATCCTATAACCCGAACAACCGCGCCAAACTCGGTTCGTCGGCGTTGCGTAACCGCGCGGTGACCGACATGTTTGAGCCCGGCTCCACGGTCAAACCGTTCACGGTGGCGGCGGCACTGGAGCAGGGTGTGGTTAAGCCCGATACCATTATCGATACCTCGCCCGGTCATTTTCGCGTCGGCCGGAAAACGCTGGTCGATCCGGTGAATTACGGTGAGCTGACGGTTTCTAAAATTATTACCAAGTCGAGTCAGGTCGGCACCAGCAAACTGGCGCTGAAAATGGATGCCAATACGATTCGCGATGTGTTTCAGCGAGTCGGCTTCGGCCTCGATACGGGCACCGGCTTTCCCGGCGAGAGCGGCGGCCTGTTGCCGGCGCGGGAGCAATGGCGGCCGATCGAGCACGTCAACTTAGCGTTTGGTTACGGTATTACAGTGACCAATCTGCAGCTGGCGCAGGCCTATACCATGATCGCCAACGGCGGGCTCCGCCACGAAGTGTCTCTATTGAAGCGGGATCCGGAGAAAGCAGATAAGTCGGTGCGTGTGCTGGATGAGCGTGTCGCGGGAAAAGTCTCCGATATGCTGAAAACGGTTACCCGCGCCGGCGGCACCGGTACCCGTGCTTTTGTACCGGGTTATGGCGCTGCCGGTAAAACCGGCACCGTGCATAAAGTCACGGCAAGCGGCTATTCCGATGACCGTTATATCGCATTGTTTGCCGGCTTCGTGCCCGAAAACGCGCCGCGTCTGGTGATGGTTGTCGCCATCGATGAGCCGAATCCGAATCACTACTACGGCGGTGAGGCTGCGGCCCCGGTATTTCGCCGCGTCGCCGCCGATGCCTTGCGCATACTCAATGTTGCGCCGCAAAAAGCGCTGGCGACAAGCGACGGCGCGGTGCTGTCGCATCCGGCTAAAACCGCTATCACGGTGCCCTTGCAACAGGTCGGAGGTGCGACCTGATGGGGACGATACCGGCGAACGAAAGAATGCTCGGACAGTTGCTCGACGGCTTAGATAGCACAGTTGCCGCGCTGCCGGTGAGTGATGTCGTGCTCGACAGTCGTTTGGTAGCGCCGGGAGATTTGTTTCTGGCCTGTATCGGTGAGCAATTTGACGGTCGCGATTTTATCGACGCTGCAATTGCCGCGGGTGCAGTTGCAGTGTTTGCCGAGGCGCCCTGCGACAGCAGTCGCTGGTCGCAACCGGTGATTGAAGTGCCGGATCTCAGTGCCAAGATCAGTGCCATTGCAGGTCGTTTTTGTGGTGAGCCATCGGCCGCAATGTCGTTGGTCGGGGTCACCGGTACCAATGGAAAATCGAGTGTTGTGCTGGTGTTGGCGCAGGTGTTGGAGTTGCTGCAGCAACCCTGTGGCGTGATCGGAACGCTGGGTTGCGGGCGCGTCGGTCAGTTGCAAGCCTCAATCAATACCACCCCGGATGCGGTGAGTTTGCAAAAGTTACTCGCGGAATGGCGCAGCGCAGGCGCGTCATGGGCCGCGATGGAAGTGTCCTCCCATGGTCTGGTGCAGGAGCGTGTTGCGGCCTTGCAATTTAAGGCCGCTGTTTTTACCAACCTGACCACCGATCATCTGGATTATCACGGCACGCTCGATAATTACCGCGATGCCAAGGCGCGCTTGTTTGCGCACCCGGAACTGGAGCTTGCCGTACTCAACCGCGACGACCCGGCATCGGCCACTATGCGGGCAGCGCTGGCTCCGGCTGTGCGCGTTGTTGAGTTCAGTCTTGCTGAATCAGACGCCGATATTCACGTGTTGTCGGCGAACTACGCCGGCGACGGCACCTGCGCCCGACTGGCAACGCCCTGGGGTGAGTTTGATGTGCAGACGCCGTTACTGGGCGATTTCAATTTATCCAATACTATGGCCGTGATCGGTGTATTGGGCGGCTTGGCTTGTGATGTCGCTGCGGTATGCAGCGCGCTCCGCTCCGTGCAACCACTGGCCGGTCGTATGCAGCGCTTCGGTCATGCCGATGGCTTGTCGGTAGTGGTGGACTACGCGCATACACCGGATGCGCTCGAACAGGCACTGGTCAATGTGCGGCGCCATTGCGCAGGGCGGCTCTGGTGTGTATTCGGTTGCGGCGGTAATCGTGATAGTGGCAAGCGTCCGCAGATGGGAGCTATTGCTGCCAGGCTGGCTGACTATGTGCTGATTACCAACGACAATCCGCGCCGCGAGGCACCGCAATCGATCGCCGACGCTATTGTGTCGGGTATGGACCCGCAAGCGGCCGCCAATGTTGTGGTCGAGCTCGATCGCGCGACCGCGATTAACCGCGCTATCAGCAGCGCCGCCAGCGGCGATCTGGTGCTGGTCGCGGGTAAGGGCCATGAAGATTATCAGCTGATCGGTGATGCGCGTTTGTCATTCAGTGATTGCGACGCAGTACGCGAAGCACTGTCGCGGAGGGTCGCCGCATGATGGCAGCCATGCGTTTGCAGGCGATAGCGATAGCTACCGATGCTGAGTTGCGTGGCGGTGACCGTGAATTCAACGGTGTTTCCACAGATAGCCGGCAGACGCGTCCCGGTGATTTGTTTGTGGCGCTGCGCGGTGAGCATTTTGATGGTAATGAGTTCGTTCCGCTCGCGCGCAAAAACGGCGCGGTAGCCGCGATCGTATCAGACTGGGTAGCCGGCGACTGCGCTGATTTGCCGCAGCTGCGGGTGGCGGATACGCGGCGCGCACTGGGCGAGATCGGCGCAGTTAACCGTCAGGCTTCGGCGGCGCGAGTGGTGGCGATTACCGGCAGCAACGGTAAAACCAGCTGCAAAACCATGGTGGCATCGATTCTGTCGGCGCGGGCAGCGGTGCTGGCCACCGAAGGTAATTTTAATAACGAAGTGGGTGTGCCGCTGACACTGCTGCGCATCGCGCCGCAACATCGCTATGCGGTGGTTGAGCTCGGTGCAGCGCGTGCCGGTGATATCGCCTATCTGTGCCGCTTTGCCAAACCCGATGTGGTGTTGCTGACCAACGCCTCCGGCGCGCATCTTGAAGGTTTCGGCGATATCGAAACCGTGGTCAAGACCAAGGGTGAGATTCTGGATGATCTGCCGACGGGCGGTGCTGCGGTGATCAACTTCGATTCACCCTGGTATGGCCAGTGGTCGGCGCGGGCCAAAAATGCGCGCCGTTTTAGTTTCAGTTTGGAAAATTCTGCAGCCGATTTTTATGCCGGTGCTGTGCGCTGTACAGATGACCTGCATCAACATTTTTCTTTGCATTGTGCGCAGGGCGTGGTCGATATCGACTTGCCGGTACCGGGCCTGCATATGGTCGCCAATGCACTCGCTTCTGCGGCAGCGGCGATGGCTGCCGGCGCGGAGCTCGCGGATGTAAAAACAGGGCTTGAAAAACTTACGCCGGTGGCGGGGCGCCTCGCAGTTACCGAGGTCAACGGCATTCGGGTGATTGATGATAGTTACAACGCCAACCCGCAATCGGTATGTGCGGCAATCGACCTGCTTGCAACAATGTCCGGCAGGCGCGTATTGGTGCTCGGCGCGATGGCAGAGCTCGGTCCCGACTCAGTCCGGCTGCATGTTGATGTCGCCGCTTATGCGCGTGAACAAGGTATCGACCGGCTGCTGGTTGTCGGTGTGCATGCCACGGCACAGGCCGCGGCCTTCGGTGATGGCGGCGACGCCTTTGCCGATAAAGAGGCCCTGACTGCGGCGCTGGAAGCTGAATTGGACAGTGGTGATAGCGTTCTGGTGAAAGGTTCGCGGAGTTCTGCAATGGATACAGTGGTCAGTCATTTGCTCGCCGCTGCGGGCGAGCGTATACATTCCGGCGGGGTGCACTGAGATGCTGCTATTTTTATCCGAGTACCTCAGCGAGTTTATTGGTGGCTTCGGCGTATTTCAGTACTTGACTGTTCGCGGCATTCTCGGGGTGCTCACGGCACTGGCGATCTCGTTGGTGATCGGCCCGGTGATGATTCGCCGTTTGAATCATTATCAAATCGGGCAGTCGGTACGTAACGACGGTCCCGAATCGCATCTGAGTAAAAGCGGCACGCCGACGATGGGCGGCGCGCTGATTATTGTTGCCATACTCGCCAGTACTTTGTTGTGGGCCGATCTGCGCAACCACTATGTTTGGACGGTGGTACTGGTGACGCTGGTGTTCGGGGCTGTTGGCTGGGTCGATGATTATCGCAAGGTGATCGAACGCGACTCCAAAGGCTTGCCGGCGCGCTGGAAATATTTCTGGCAGTCGGTGGGCGGGCTCGGTGCTGCAGTGTATCTCTATGTCTATGCGACAACGGCTGTCGATACTCAGTTGTTTCTGCCTTTTTTCAAGAATGTGGCCTGGGATATGGGGCTGCTGTTTATACCGTTTACTTATTTTGTCATTGTCGGCGCCAGCAACGCGGTGAACCTGACCGACGGCCTCGACGGCCTCGCGATTCTGCCATCGGTGATGGTCGGCGGCGCGCTCGGCGTGATTGCCTATCTGACCGGGCACGCTAATTTTGCTGATTATTTGCATATTCCCTACGTCGCCGGTTCCGGCGAGCTGGTAGTGTTTTGCGGTGCCCTGGGCGGCGCTGGCCTCGGCTTTCTCTGGTTCAATACCTATCCGGCGCAGGTTTTTATGGGAGACGTCGGTGCGCTGGCGCTCGGTGCGGCGCTCGGTGTGGTCGCGGTTATCACCCGCCACGAAATCGTGTTTTTTATTATGGGCGGTATCTTCGTTCTCGAAACCGTCTCGGTGATTTTACAGGTCGCATCATTCAAGCTGACCGGCCGGCGCATCTTTCGCATGGCGCCTATTCATCACCATTTCGAACTGAAAGGCTGGCCCGAGCCGCGTGTCATTGTGCGGTTCTGGATTATCACTGTGATGCTGGTCCTGTTCGGACTGGCGACGCTGAAGTTCCGGTAATAAAAATGTCGCTTATCGCCACAGATTACACGCGGATACTGATCGGTATGGGAGATACCGGTTTTGCCTGCGCACGCTATCTGCAGGCCCGCGGTGACCGTTTTGTGATGTTGGATAGCCGGCCGCAGCCGCCGCGTCTGCAAGAATTTCGCGCGCAGTTTCCGGATGTGCAGGTTGTGACCGGCGAGCTTGATGCGGACCTGCTATGTAGCGCCGGGGAATTAATCATCAGCCCCGGTTTGCCGCTGACGCATCCGGCGATTGCCGCGGCGCGGGAAGCGGGCGTTAAGATCAGCGGTGATATCGATTTGTTTTTGCAGGAAGCCAAGGCGCCGGTCGCGGCGATTACCGGGTCTAACGGTAAAAGTACCGTTACCACCCTGCTCGGTGAGATGGCCAAGGCCGCCGGGGTGAAAGTTGCCGTCGGTGGCAACCTCGGGACACCGGCGCTGGACTTGCTCGGCGACGGTGTCGAGCTGTATGTGCTCGAACTGTCGAGCTTTCAGCTGGAGCGCTGTGATCAGCTCAACGCTGCCGCCGCCGTTATGCTGAATCTGAGCGAAGATCATCTGGATCATCACGGCGATCTGCAGTCTTATCACCGCGCCAAGCAGCGGGTGTTCCGCGCCTGCAAGTTTGCCGTCTATAACCGCGATGATGCCTTGACCCAGCCGCTGTTGCCTGATGCCACGCCGCGCAGCTCGTTCGGCCTCAATAGTACCGATCTGAACCAATGGGGTTTGCTAGAGCAGGAGGGCGAAACCTGGCTGGCGCGGCACCCGGAGCCGCTGATGCCGGTATCACAGCTGAAGATCAGTGGTCGCCACAATGTCGCCAATGCGCTATCGGCGCTGGCCATGGGCAGCGCGCTGAATTTGCCGCTGGCGCCGATGCTGCAGACTTTGCGTGAGTTTCCGGGGCTGCCGCACCGCTGTGAATTCGTTGCCGAGCACGACGGCGTGCGCTTTATCGATGATTCAAAGGCGACCAATGTCGCGGCGGCCATGGCGGCTATTAACGGCCTGGTCGACAGCGCTGAAAAGCTGGTATTGATTGCCGGCGGTACCGGTAAGGGGGGCGATTACGAGCAGCTGGTCGACAGCTTGCTGAGCTGCGCCCGCGCGGTTGTTCTGATCGGTGAAACCGCACAGCAATTACTCAAGCTGATCGCCGGGCGCATCGAAACCAAGGTCGCTGCAACAATGACTGAAGCGGTGCAGCTCGCCGGGCGGTTTGCCAAGCCGGGTGACATCGTGCTGCTGGCGCCGGCCTGCGCCAGCTTCGATATGTTTCAGAATTATCAGGATCGCGGGCGGCAGTTTCAGGCGGCGGTACACAAGCTGGCGGAGACCGCGGCATGATGGCGGCAATCCAGCAGCGCTTGCCGGACCTGCGGGGTATCGACCGCAGTTTACAAATGTGGGCGGTGCTGCTGATAGCTGCCGGCGCAGTGGCGATGACATCGGCGTCGGTTGAATATGCGGCATTGGGCAGTGCCGGTCATCCCTTTGCCTATACCCAGCGTTATGTTGTGCATCTGTTGCTGGCGCTGGCGGTGGCTGCGGCGGTGTATCAAATTCCGATGCGGGTATGGCGTGGCGGTAGTGCGATCTGCCTGCTGGCCAGCTTTGTATTGCTGGCATTGGTGCTGGTGCCCGGCGTGGGCCACGAAGTGAACGGCAGTCGCCGCTGGATGCGCCTCGGTCCGCTGACCGTGCAGGTCTCCGAACTCGTCAAACTCGCCGTAGTGGTTTATATGGCTGGCTATCTGGTGCGTCGGCAGCAGGAAATCACCGAGCAGTTCTCCGGATTTCTGAAGCCGATGCTGGTGCTGTTTCTGGTGACGCTGCTGTTGATGATGGAGCCGGATTTCGGTGCCACCGCGGTTACTGTCGGTACCGCATTTATTATGCTGTTTATCGGCGGTGCAAAGCTGCTGCAGTTTTCGCTGGTGGTGTTGGCGAGTATGGCGGGACTGGCCGCCATGATTTTGATTTCACCCTACCGGATGCGGCGTTTGACTGCGTTTGCCGATCCCTGGGCCGATCAGTTCGATACCGGCTACCAGCTGACACAGGCATTGATCGCCTTCGGCCGTGGCGAATGGTTCGGTGTCGGACTCGGCAATAGTATTCAAAAGTTATTTTACCTGCCGGAAGCGCATACCGATTTTGTATTTGCAATCTGGGCAGAGGAATTCGGTTTTGTCGGTGCGGTGCTGGCCATCTTGCTGTTCGCCGCATTGATTGTTCGGATTTTTCAAATAGGTACTGCGGCGGCGAATGAAAAGCGGCTGTTCAGTGCCCATGTCGCCTTCGGCATCGGTATCGTTTTCTCGGCGCAGGTATTTATCAATATCGGCGTGAACTGCGGCTTGTTGCCGACCAAGGGTTTGACCCTGCCTTTCTGGAGCTACGGTGGTAGCAGTCTGATTGTGTCGCTGATGATGCTGGCGATTGTCGCCCGGGTTCAGCGCGAGAGCGGGGGGGAGCCGAACGATGGCTGATACTGCGCCCTGCGTATTGATTATGGCCGGAGGCACCGGTGGTCATGTGTTTCCGGCGCTTGCGGTGGCCACTGAGCTGCGGGCGCGGGGCGCGCGCCCGGAATGGCTGGGCACAGCACGCGGCATTGAATCCCGTCTGGTGCCGGCCGCGGATATTCCGCTGCACTGCATGACGGTGGGCGGATTGCGCGGTAAAGGCTTTGCCGACCGTGTGCGGGGTGTGTTCGGCGCACTCGCTGCGGTGTGGCAGTGTCTCGGACTCATTCGTCGTCTGCGTCCGGTATCCGCGCTGGGCATGGGCGGCTACGCGTCGGGGCCCGGTGGTATCGCCGCCAGAATGATGCGCGTACCGCTGATTGTGCACGAGCAGAACGCTGTCGCCGGCACCACTAACCGGCTGCTCGCGCGGATCGCGACACGGGTCATGACCGCGTTCCCGATCGAGCTCGGCGGTGAGCGCAATCGTCATGTCGGCAATCCGGTGCGCGCAGCCATTGCGGCATTGCCCGATCCGGTACAGCGCTGGGTCGGTCGCGAAGGTCCGGTCAGAGTACTGGTATTGGGCGGCAGCCTCGGTGCGAAACCGCTCAACGACGTGGTAATTGAGGCGCTGTCGGCAATACCGGCAGAGCAGCGGCCGCTAATCTGGCATCAGTGCGGCGCCGCGCATGAGCAAGATGTACAGCAGGCCTATCGTACGGCAGGCATTGCAGGCCGGGTCGCCGCATTTATCGAGTCGATGGAGGACGCCTACGGTTGGGCGGATGTGGTGTTATGCCGCGCCGGTGCACTGACGGTGTCGGAACTTGCCGCCGCCGGAGTCGGCTCGGTATTGGTACCCCTGCCGCACGCGATTGATGATCACCAAACGGCGAATGCACGCTGGTTGAGCGATGCCGGCGCCGCGCAGCTGCTGCCACAATCAGAACTCAGCGCAGCGCGGCTGACGCAGCTGCTGACGATTTTTGATCGCAACAAATTACTCAGTGTCGCCTGCGCCGCGCGCAAACTGGCTATTACCGACGCCGCTGCGCGGGTTGCCGATGCCTGTCTGGAGGCTGCCGATGCCCGCTAATCAGACAATCGTGAAAGGCAGCTTCACCATTCCGGAAATGCGGCGGGTATCCCGCATTCACTTTATCGGCATCGGTGGCGCGGGGATGAGCGGTATCGCTGAAGTGTTGATCAACCTCGGTTACCGGGTCAGCGGTTCTGATTTGCGCGGTGGTGACAGCACCGCCCGGCTCGAAAAGATGGGTGCGCAAATCCGCATCGGGCATGCGGCGGACAATATTGCCGGCGCCGATGTGGTGGTGATTTCGACCGCTATCGATGGCGACAATCCGGAATGGGCGGCGGCCCTCGCGCAGCGGGTGCCGGTGGTACGGCGGGCAGAAATGCTCGCGGAGCTGATGCGCTATCGCCACGGTATCGCCGTTGCCGGTACCCACGGCAAAACCACAACCACATCGATGATCGCGGCGGTATTCGCCGCGGCGAATCTCGATCCTACGTTTGTGATCGGCGGCTTAGTCAATAGCGCGGGTACCAACGCCAAGTTGGGTGCGGGCCGGATTCTGATCGCAGAAGCGGATGAGAGCGATGCGTCATTCCTGCACCTGCAGCCCTTGGTGTCGGTGGTGACTAATATCGAAGCCGATCATATGGACACCTATGGCGGCGATTTTTCCCGACTGCGTAAAACCTTTATCGAGTTTCTGCATAACCTGCCTTTCTATGGCGTGGCGGTGATGTGTATCGATGATCCGGTGGTGCTTGAACTTTGTCAGGATCTGGGCCGCAAAGTACTGACCTATGGTTTTCATGAGGATGCGGATTTTCGTATTACTGATGTTGAGGCCAAGGGTCTGAGCAGCAGCTTTAAA
>JBFJYC010000075.1:0-12143 GCA_041622815.1 Spongiibacteraceae bacterium
ATCTGGTCGGGGCAATAAAGCGTCCGTCAGAGGTGCCACCGGCGGTGGAAAGCTCGGTATTAATACCTGTCGCCGATTGAATACTGCTTACGCAGGCGTCTACCAATGGTCCTGCGGCGGTCAGAAACGGCAGGCCGGACACATGCCAGCGCAATGTATAGTTCAGCTGATGCCGGTCCAGCACTTCCAGTGTGCGTTGCTGCAACTGTTCAACTGAGGATTCAGTGCAAAAGCGGAACCCGAAGCTGGCGTGAAGTGATCCGGGGATCACGTTCACAGCGCCGGTGCCGGCATTGATATTGGATATTTGAAACGTCGTTGCCGGAAAAAACTCGTTGCCCTGATCCCAGACGGTTTTGGTGAGCTCATCCAGAGCGGCTAATACCTTGTGGATCGGGTTTTCCGCCAGCTGCGGGTAGGCGACATGCCCCTGTATGCCGGTGACTTCCAGTTCGCCGAGCAGCGAGCCGCGGCGTCCGTTTTTTATGGTGTCGCCGGTGCGCTCCGAGGAGGAGGGCTCACCCACCAGACACCAGTCGATTTTGGTGCCGGCCTGTTCCAGCCACTCAACTACCTTCACCGTGCCGTTCGCGGCGTTGCCTTCCTCGTCGCTGGTAATCAAAAATGCGATGCGCCCCTTGTGGTCGGGATTGTTGGCAACGAATTGCTCGGTCGCGGTGATCATCGCCGCGAGACTGCCCTTCATATCGGCGGTGCCGCGACCGTACAACATGCCCTCGTGTTCGGTCGGTTCAAACGGCGGAAACTGCCAGTTTTTTGCATCGCCGGTCGGTACCACATCGGTATGGCCGGCAAAGCAGAACAAAGGACCTTCTGTGCCGCGTATCGCCCAGAAATTATCGGTGTCATCGAAACGCAGCGGCGTGCATTCAAAGCCGATGGCACTGAGGCGCGCCATCATCAGTGCCTGACAGCCGGCATCCTCCGGCGTGATGGAGGCGCGGCTAATCAGCTCCCGGGTGAGTTCAAGGGTGGCTGACATTGCGTATCTCCGAGAGGTAATCGAGTAAGAGTGTATTAACGGCATCGCTGTTTTCAAGCTGCACCATATGGCCGGCTTTGGGAATCATTTCCACGCGGCGCAACTGCGGAAACTGGGCGCGCATCAGACTGATCGGGTCGTCACCGTGAAAGCCTTCGAGGTCGGCGTCGGCTTCGCTGCCGATAAAATAGGCCGGCACTGAACTCGAAACACCTTCAAACGGTTTGCGCTGCTGCCATTTTAAATCCATCGAGCGGTACCAGTTAAGCCCGCCGGTAAAGCCGCTGCGGCTGTATTCCTCAACGAAATAATCCATTTCTTCGCTGCTGAGCCACGCCCATGGCAGCGGTGGCGGCTCCGGCAGTGCATCCAGATAGGTAGTGCCGGGCGGATGTTGCCAGACATCCAGATAATGGTAGTCGCCGCTGAGGGCGTAAAAAACTTTGGTCAGAAACTCCCGCGGCGCGGCGTTCAGTGCTTCATCGGCGGGCCCGACCGGGCGGAAATACTCGATATGCACAAAATGGTTCTGCGCCATCTGCGCGTATTCGGTCAGCGGTGGTACTTCCGGATTATGCGGCGCGGCGGGGTTCTCCAGCCCGATGACCGCGACTACTTTCTCAGGGTGCGCCAAGGCCAGGTCATAAATCGCAAAGGCACCGAAATCCAGACCGGCAAACACCGCACGCTCCTCGCCGAGGTGTTCCAGTAGTCCCAGCAAATCGGCGTTGATATCGGTAACGCCGTAGGCACCAGCGCTGGATGGCGCATCGGTCTGCCCCATGCCACGCATATCCGGCGCCACCACGCGCCACCCGGCGGCAGCCAATATCGGCATTTGCCGGTGCCAGCTGTACCAGAGGTGGGGAAAGCCGTGGCAGAGAACAATCAAAGGCCCTTCGCCCTGCTCGGCGTAGTGCATTGAAATGCCGTTGATTTCAACTTGGTGGTGGTTGATCGCGCTCATGCCAAATATCGGGGAAATTACTTAAGACACGCATTCTACAGGGGTTTTAGGCTTTGTGAGGCCCTTGCGTTAATATGCGCCGATTGAAAAAAGGATAACTAAATGAAGATGTCAGCCCACGAATTATTGAAAGTGGCTCTATTGGCAATGGTACTCACTATAGTGGGCTGTGGCGGCGGCCGCTCTAGTTCTAGCTCAGTGACCGCCCCGGGTGTCATTACTGATCCCAATCCTATCGGCGCGGTACATCGCTACGCACTGGCGAACCAGTGCTTTGCAATTATTTCCAAGGCGACCGGCGACTATGTGAGTTTGAACGGTGGCAGTTACGCAGCCAATGCATCAGAGCTCGCTCAAGCAATTCAGTTTTTTCTTAAGCCCTCGGCACTCGGCGAATACTTGCTTTATCATTTCACCGGGGAAGACTTTAAGACGGATCGTGGATTACTCACTGCGAATACAACACCGTCTGCACTGCTGCTCGAAAACGCGACGGATGAAGCAATATTTGTGCTGAAAGGCGCGGGTGATGATCTGGCCTATCCGGAGCCTCCGCAATATGACACAGAGCCGACGCCGGAGCTTGTTGCGGCGTACCGCGACTTCGATGACCCGATGCAGGCGTACTCAGAATTTACATTAGCCGCAAAAGACGGGCTGATGAAATTGGCTGTGGATGAGAATGGCGCGCTGACAATGCAGGCGCCTGATGACGCCAGCGACGCGCAGATTTTTTCATTTGAACGCCTCGAATATTCCGCCGGTTGTCCCGTTTTTCCGGAAGCGCTGAGCAATGTCGCAGGAGAGCTGGAAAGCCCTCTGGGTTTAGCTCCGTCCTTTAAAGGCACCACGAGTGATGGCAATGTGCTCGGGCACGCGGATGTGCACGTGCATTGGACTTCTTCCACGTTTTTGGGGAATGCCCAGGCCGGTGACACGTTTCATAAATTCGGTGTCACGCATGCCTTGGAAGATTGTGAAGATCAACACGGGCCGGGCGGTGAGCGCGATGGTACCGGTTCGGTTTTATCAGGCGCCGATGGCGATAATCCACAGCATTTCACGGACGGTTGGCCAACCTTTACAGACTGGCCCGCGCGTGGCCGGCTCACCCATGAGGCCATGTATTGGAAGTGGGTGGAGCGGGCATGGCAGGCCGGGCTGCGCGTTATGGTAAATGATCTGGTCGATAATGAGACCTTGTGTGAACTGACGCGCTCAATCAATGAAGATAATAATCCCCAGCAGGGCGAGGCGGCAGCGACCGAAGATTGCAATAGTATGCAAAGCGCCAGAGATCAGATCGGTACTTCCTACGCTTTGCAGGATTATATCGACGCGCAGTACGGTGGTCGTGGTAAGGGGTTTATGCGTATTGTGTTAGACCCGGCGGAAGCACGCCAGGAGGTGGTCAAAGGGAATATGGCGGTTGTGCTCGGGCTTGAAATCTCGAATACGCTGAACTGTAAGGTGATTTTTGCGCCCAACAGAACGCTGGATGCTTTTGAGGAAACCGGTGCGGGCGGCGGGGAGAATCGTTATACCTGCACAACAGAGGAATCCGGTGACGGTCTGTTCGGAGACCACCCGGAAGGCTCTGTGATGTTTGAGTTAAAGAAACTATGGCAGCTCGGTGTCCGGCAGTTTATTTCGATCCATGAATTTGATAATGCCTTTGGTGGTAACGGCCTGTTTTTCGACGTCCTCAATGCGGGCACCATGGAAAACTCCGGGGGTATCCAACCCGATCAGGCAGAAAACGCGGGGGCGTTCGGCGGTCTTGATGAAGGGACCGGGGAATTCTGGTCCACCTATGCCTGCCCCGAAGAGGGTGACGAGGATTTTAACGGCTATTTCTGGGGTAGTAAGGGCGGCACACAATTGCCCGGCCCCAATCCTCCGGGACCGGGTTGCCAAGGCCCCTATCGCGGACAAACCGGCAAAAACGAGGCCGATATAAGTGTGAACCGGCCCGGCGGACAAACCCTTTGTTATCCGAGCGGCCAGCAATGTAACGCACGCTGGATGACACCTATCGGCCTATATACGTTCCGGAAACTGATGGAGTTCGGCTTTGTTTTCGATTTCGATCATTTTGAACTCGAAATGAAGGATCAGGCCCTCGAATTGGCAGAAGCCCAGCCGATCCCTTATCCCTTTGTTTCAACACACGGCACTTTTGGTGGCATCACTAATGATCAGGCTCGTCGCGTTTTTGCCAATGGTGGATTGTTATACCCCTCTATCGGCAGCAGCAATGGTTTTTTGAAAAATATGAATGAGGCCAAAGGCATTTTTGATGACGCGATGAACGACACGCTGATGCAGGCATTGGGGCTTAGGCCGACGAGACTGGACGATGCGGAGCAGTTCTTTGCGTTTGGTTACGGCACCGATACCAACGGGGCGAGTGCGCAGTCGGCACCTCGTACAGCGGGCACATTTGACGGGCGAGAAGTGGGTTACCCCTATGCATTATTTGCTGACGATAATACGACCTGTGTCGAAACAGCCGGCAATATCTGCAATAGTTTCGAGCCGTTTTGGGCTACGCTGACGGAATTCTCTGGTCATCCGGGCGTGGTCTTCGAACGACCGGCGATCTATGATCCGACCGATCCGAACAATGCTGATGGCAATCTGGAGGCATCCCGCATGTGGCATGAAGATGTGGATGGCAACGCCCAGTACGGAATGTTCAGCGGTATGGTGCAGGAGTTGCGACTTGCCCAGTTCGGCGCGCAGGATGCTAACCGGGAGGAGCTTGGCTCGCCGACAGTATCGATGCAGCATTTATTTAATTCGGCAGAACTGTATCTGAGGGTGTGGGAGCGAACAGTGGCCGCGAGTCAGGCTATTAATGATGCCGCTGGCACAGCGCTGCCACCGGAGGTGGGGGACTATAAACTGCTGCGGCCCGCCCCGGTACCGGCATTACCGATACCTGAATGACGAGCAGCACGACGGAATGAAAAACGCGGCAGGATTGAAGTCGTTACACGATTGAGATGCGTATAGTTATTACGTGCATAGTGATGTCACTTGTTGTTGCGGGCTCGTTTCTGTTGTTCGAGACCTCTCATCAGTCGAATAGTAGTGAAGTGGTCAGGAATCATCACCTGCCAGCAGTATCTATCCCTGTTGTGGCTGAGTTGCGAGTTTCCAACGGCAAGCGTAGTGAAGGCCCATCGCTCATTACAGCCCGGCGCGATAGTTTGCTAAAACTTACAGTCGTCAGTGACACCGAAGACGAGTTGCACGTTCACGGTTATGATCGCCACGTCCACCTTCCAGCCGGCGTAGCTGCTACGACAGAACTAGTACTCGATAAGGCCGGGCGCTTCGAAGTTGAATTACACAAAGCCCACACCACATTAACGGTTATCGAAGTTCAGCCGCGTTAGGCGTGATGGTGGTCCACAACTCGATACTCCGTCGTAGCTGCTTTTTATTCCTTACTGTATTAAGTCCGGCTGCAGCCGCACATTCCTTCGGCGTGGTCTATACCTTGCCGGTACCTATCGAACTGTATCTTTACGGCGCCGGTGCAGCGCTGGCGCTATCCTTCCTCGTTATCGCGTTGTTTGCCCGCGCCCAACCCGCACTACATAGCGCGGAGATTGATCTGAGTGCGCATTTCAGCAGTTTGGGTAGGCCCTCACGCTGGACGGTGTTTGTCGGGCGTGGATTGGCGCTTGGCGCTTTGCTGCTGTGTATCGTCAGCGGCTTTATCGGTACCGCGCAGAGTTACGCCAATATCAATATGACTCTGTTCTGGATTGTCTTCGGGCTCGGGTTTGTTTGGTGGGTGGCTGTGCTGGGAGACGTCTACGCGACGATCAATCCCTGGCGCACTATTGTCGATCTACTCTGCACAATAAAAAACCGTATTTTCGGCAGCAGCTCTGCGTTAATGCGCGAGCCGCAGCGGATGGGTTATTGGCCGGCGCTGTTACTGTATATCGTATTTATCTGGTTCGAGTTATTCGGCCTGTCGCGCCCGCCGGTGCTCAGCCAGTGGTTGCTGGGTTATACGCTGCTGAATATTGCCGGGGCGTGTCTGACCGGACGGCGCTATTGGTTTCGCTATGGTGAGTTTTTTGCGGTGATGATGGCGCTCTATGGCCGCCTGTCGATGATCCGGTTGCAGGGCACACTGGCATTGCGCACGCCGATGCTGGCGGCGGGGGACAACCGCGATGCCGCCCCTGTCGGCCTGATGCTGTTTATTCTGTTTATGCTGTCTTCCACGGCGTTCGACGGGTTGCATGAAACGGTGTGGTGGCGAAGCATTTATTGGTCGGATTTGTTGCCGCTATGGTCTGAAGTCAGCGGCCGTCAGGGGGTGCAGCTATTTCCGCTGCTCATGAAGTGGCAGCAGCAATGGAATGTGTTCTGGCTGGCGCTGTCGCCGTTGCTCTATTTTGGCGTATACCTGCTATTTATTGCACTTTCCCGCTCGTTCGCGACATCTGACAAGCCGCTGCTCTATATCGCCGGCAGATTCGCTTATAGCCTGTTACCGATCGCGCTGGTGTACCACGTCAGTCATTACTTCACGCTGATCTACACGCAAGGGGTGAAAATTACGGCGCTGGCCTCTGACCCCTTCGGTTGGGGCTGGAACCTATTCGGTACGGCAACGTGGTACCGCGGCAGCCGGGTACCCGATATCGAGTTCGTCTGGCATGCCCAGGTGGGCCTGATCGTCATTGGCCATGTGATTTCGGTGTATCTGGCGCATCGCCAGGCATTGATTCTGTTTCAAGACCATCGCCGCGCTGTGCTCAGCCAGATTCCGATGCTGGTATTGATGGTGGGCTTCACCACGGCCGGATTGTGGATATTGTCACTGCCGCTGCAGCCCGCGAGCTAAGTCCCAAAACTTGCTTTTTCCGGGCTTGGCGCTAAAGTGCGCGCACCCGCCCGAGGTGCCTCCGCCACGTTCTGCCTGACAGACCGATCGGAAGTTAAACGGGAAGCCGGTGAGGAGTTGATTGTTTTATGATCAGCCCGATTCCGGCACTGCCCCCGCAACGGTAAATAGCCTTCCTCCCCGAATGCTATAAGTCCGGAACCGGCCACGAGCGGATAACACGATGTAGCGGAGGGCTTCATCGGTGATCGTTCCCGGTTTTTCTGCGTTCACCTTTTCCCTCCCTCAATCGAATCATTCGACTTGGGGAGAATTTCCATGCTGTACAAATCTGTAACTGCCGCTATTGGCAGTATTTTATTATCTCAATCAATTCAATTGGTTGCTGAAGATATATCAAAAATACCTGAAGAGTTGCTGGTGACTGCCAGCCGGATCGAAATGCCTTTACGGCAAATCGGTGCGTCGGTATCGGTCCTTAGCCGGGAAGATATTGTGCAATCGGGCTATATCAGCGCTCAGGAACTTTTGCGCACGCTGCCTTCAATTCATGTGAGCAGCAATGGTGGCATGGGCAGTGTCAGCGCCCTGCGGATGCGCGGAGAGGAGGCTTTTCGTACCCGTATTCTGATTGACGGCGTCAACCAGGATGACACCACGGGTACGCAACATTCGCCCCGCATCGAACATGTGTTGCTAGGCGATGTCGAGCGCATCGAAGTACTGCGCGGCGCGCAGGGCATGATGTACGGTGCTGACGCCGGCGGTGTGATCAATATCATTACCCGGCGCGGTGAACCCGGGCTCGCCGGGGAAGTCAGCCATGAGCGCGGACGCTATGGCTTTGAGCAAACGAGTGGCACCCTGCGCGGCGGGGCAGAAAGCTTCGATTTCAGCGCGCATTTTAACGACACGGATGTCGATGGATTCAATGCGCGGTCAAGCGATTCAGTACTGGGCGATGAGGACGGTTATGAAAACCAGACCCGCAGCATCACAGCCGGTGCGGACTTGGGCGACAAGCTGCGTGTTACAGGCATTCTGCGAAGCAATAAATCAAGTAATGAATACGATAGCTGTTTTCAGGGCTTTAGTACCGTTCATGACTGCCGTCTGGATTATGATCAGTTTCAGAAAAAACTCATGTTGAGTACCGGTAGCGACGAGGGCGGTGCGACGCTGGCGTGGCAGCACTCGCGTTTTGAGCGAGAGTCTTATGTTGTCGGTGTGCTCGACACTGCTTTTGGTGTGTATAAAGGTGATTCGACCGAGTGGCAGCTCAAGGGTCATCGGGCGCTGGGCAGCGGCAACCTGATCGCCGGTGTCGATGTAAAAGAAGAAACCGACGATTTGAATGACACGGAGCGTGATCAGCGCGCAGTCTGGACAGAGTGGCAGGGCGAGCTGAACGATGATGTTTTTTACACCATCGGCTTAAGGCACGATAGCAGTGAAGATTTCGGTGACTTTTTGACCCATCGCGCGACAGTCGCCAGAATTGTGAGTTTGGCTTCCGGCGGTGAAGTAAAGTTCCGCGCCAGTCACGGCAGTGGTTTTCGGATTCCAGCGCTGCAGGAACTTCGTTACAACCAGCAAAGTTTTGTGCCGGCTGCATTGCGGGATCTGGGCGAAGAAACATCCCGTGGCTTTGATGTCGGTGCAGATTATTTCGGCAACCGCAGCCGGGCGGGTATTTCGCTGTTTCGCCAGCAGATTCAGGACCCGATCGATTTCTCCGAAACAAATTTCTATTACGTTCAGGATGGTGGCACGGCGTATTCCGAAGGTGTGGAGCTAAATGGCGATTTTTCACTGACCGACACACTGCGCTTGCAGGCGGGCGCGACCTACAACGATACGGAAGCGACAGATGGCGGGCAGCGCGCGCGACGTCCGCGCCAGATTTACACGCTGGGTATGAATTACCGGGTTCCGTTGCTACCGGTCACATTACAGACGCAGCTGCGCCGGGTTGAAGATGTTGTAGATAAGCCTTTCGGCGCCCCCCGAACTGCGCTGGATGACTACACCAAATTGGACATGAATGTTCGTTGGCGTGTCAGCGAGCACTTAGATCTATGGGTGCGGGGTGAAAATTTGCTCGATGATGAGTATGTCGAAGTATTGACCTACAATACGGCGGGCCCGAGCGTGCACGGCGGCGTCAGGTTTCATTTCGACTGATACACATTTTAAGGTCACGACCGGAGCATCACCTATGGCAGAAGACCGCAAATCCGAGCGTCACAAAAAGGCCATGCAAAAGCAGAAGGCCAATGTCGATGCGCATATCGACGCGGCGGATATTGAGCGCGG
The DNA here is from genome assembly GCA_041622815.1 of Spongiibacteraceae bacterium. Classification (GTDB taxonomy): domain Bacteria; phylum Pseudomonadota; class Gammaproteobacteria; order Pseudomonadales; family Spongiibacteraceae; genus JBFJYC01. Next base: position 9,163 of record JBFJYC010000075.1, read on the forward strand.
CGTACTGATCCTGCTCACCGGCAACGGCAAGGGTAAAAGCAGTTCGGCATTCGGTATGGTGATGCGCGCACTGGGCTACGGTCATAAAGTGGCGGTTGTACAGTTCATCAAGGGGCAGCAGTTATCCGGTGAGGAAATCTACCTGCGCGAACATTGCCCGCAGGTAGAGTTTCATCAAATGGGCACCGGCTTCACCTGGGATACTCAGGACCGCAGCGCCGATATCGAAGCGGCGAAAAGAACCTGGGCGCTGGTTGAGCCGATGCTCAAAGACAGCTCCATTGATCTGGTGGTGCTCGATGAACTCACCTACATGCTCGCCTACGATTATCTGGACGAAGCCATGATTCTGGATGCACTGAAAAACCGGCCGCCGGAGCAGAGTGTAGTGGTGACCGGTCGCGGTGGCGGCAGCGGCTTGCAGGCGCTTGCGGATACAGTGTCCGAGGTTAAAGAAGTAAAGCACGCCTTCAACGCGGGCGTTAAAGCAAGGCGCGGTGTCGATTACTAAGCCGCGGCCTGTGCAACCGCTCACCCTGTTTGTTGCCGCCGGCGTGGTTGCGGCGCTCGCATTTCTGATTTCGCTGATGTCCGGTGCGGTGCAACTAAGCCCCGCTGAAGTCATCGCGACACTTTTGCATAGCGGGAATGCAGCTGACTCCCGCGCGGAAATGATCGTCAATGGCATTCGCTTGCCGCGGGCAGTGCTGGCGGCAATGGTCGGCGCAATCCTCGGTATCTCCGGCGCTGCCATGCAAGGGTTATTCAGGAATCCGCTCGCCGACCCGTCATTAATCGGCGTCACCGCTGGCGCCACGGCCGGTGCCAGCGCGGTCATCGTACTCGGCGGCACATTACTCGCCGGTAGCGCCGGCTTATTACTGTTATCTTTCGGTGCCTTCGTCGGCGGCGCCTTGGCGGTGTGGCTGGTTTACCGGCTGGCGACGACGGAGAACGGTACCTCGGTCGCCAATATGTTATTGGCCGGCATCGCGATAACGGCATTGGCGGGCAGTATTTCCTCGGTGCTGGAGTTTTCATCCTCCAACGAGATGTTGCGCCGCATCAGCCTGTGGCGGATGGGCGGGCTGGATGGCGCGGACGGCGGCAGGGCAATAACAGCCTTAGGTGCTGGGTTTGTGTTGTTGATTGCACTGCCGCGGTATAGCAAGGCCTTGAATGTGTTGCTGCTCGGTGAGTCCGAAGCGCGGCATTTGGGGATCGCGGTTGAGCGCATGAAGACACAACTGATCTTGCTGGTTGCGGCGGGCGTCGGCATCGCGGTGGCACTCGCCGGCAGCATTGCCTTTGTCGGCCTGGTTGTGCCGCATATTGTGCGCTTACTGATCGGCCCGGATCACCGCTATCTGCTACCGGCCTCTGCGTTGCTCGGTGCGGCCTTGTTACTACTGGCCGATGCGGTTGCGCGTATCGTGATTGCGCCGGTGGAGTTGCCGGTGGGTATTGTCACGGCAGTATTGGGTGCGCCGTTTTTTATCTCCTTACTACGGCAGCGCAAAGCCTACGGCATGTTATGAGCAAGCCGGTTATCGCAATCAGTAATCTTGAAGTGGCTGTGGCTGACCGGGTGCTGGTACGGGATGTGAACCTGCAACTGCACAGCGGCGAACTCGCTATCATTATCGGGCCGAACGGTGCCGGCAAGACCAGTTTATTGCGGGCGTTGCTGGGTGATGTGACGCCGGGCAGAGGCGAGATTGAACTCGGTGGTGTAGCACTGGGAAAGTGGAGTCATACGCAGCGGGCAAAATCGGTCGCCGCGCTGCCACAGTTGAGCCTGCTCAACTTTCCCTTCACCGCCGCCGAGGTGATTGGGCTGAGTCGCACGCCGCATAGTAGCGGCGCTGCAATCGATCAGGAGATTATCCGGGCAGCGGCACAATCGCTGGATATCAGCCATTTAATGGCACGGGTCTATACCTTGCTGTCGGGTGGCGAAAAGCAACGCGTTCAATTGGCGCGGGTGCTGGCGCAAATCTGGCGTCAGCAGGATGTAGCGCCGCCGCCCGGGGCCGAAGCGGTGCGCCTGTTACTTTTGGATGAACCGAATGCGTCCCAGGACATCGGTCATCAACAGGTGTTGATGCGGGCGGTGCAAACGATCGCTGCGCAAGGGGTGGCGGTGTTGATGGTTGAGCACGATGTCGGGCTTGCCGCACACTACGCCGATCGCCTGATCGCGATGAACGATAGCCGCATTATTTCGCAGGGGAGTGCACAGCAGGTGGTGACCGATGACCTGATGCGCGAGGTATTTTATGCCGATATTGATGTGCAGCTCAGCGACGGCAGGCCGGTGTTGGTACGTAGGAAAAATGCACTCTGACCCCATTTTGCGCTGCCTGCTGTTGCTGCTATTGGCCTTGCCGGTAGCAGCTGAAGTGCGGGTCAGTGATTCACTGGGGCGGGACGTTGTGTTAGCACAGCCGGCGCAGCGGGTGGTAACGCTGGCGCCGCATATTGTTGAGAATATGTTTGCGGCCGGCGCCGGTGACCTGGTGGTCGGTACGGTCGACTACAGCAATTATCCTGAATCCGCGGCTGTCATACCGCTGGTCGGCAGTTTCAATAATTTCAGCGTCGAGGCCATCGCCGCGCTTAATCCCGATGTCGTGATCGGCTGGGCCTCCGGCCACAGGGCATTTCCATCGGTTGTGCGGCAATTGCAGGCACTTGGCATTCCCGTCTATATCGACGAGCCCGGACAATTGCAGGACATCCCTGACAGCCTGCGCAAATTCGGTGTGTTGACCGGTCGTGAGGCCGCCGCCGCTGAAGCGGCTTACCATTACGAGCAAACATTGGCAGCACTACGCGGGCAATATGCGGGCGCGGTGCCGGTCAGCGTGTTCTATCAGGTTTGGCATGTGCCGCTGCAAACACTGAACGGCGATCATATTGTCAGTGACCTGATCAGGCTGTGTGGCGGTCGCAATGTTTTTGCCGCCGCGCCGGCGTTG
>JBFJYC010000076.1:0-12046 GCA_041622815.1 Spongiibacteraceae bacterium
GCTTTGTTCGGCCTCTTTTGAGGTCGTTGACTGCTTGTCCTGCGGGGCGTCGGCTGCGGGGGCCATATAGCGATCGGCGTCGATTTCGTCTATCTGCAGGTCAAATCTTAGTGCCATGGTGTCGAAATCTTTTACCGACAGGCTGCCCTTGAGGGTGCTGTCATCGAGCCTGAATTTGAGATTGCTCAGCTTGGCGCTGTTGCGGGTACCGCTGACATCGACGTCGCCGCTGACCCTGCGTAACACCTCCGGATCCTGTGTTGCCGGTGCGCCGGGCCCCAGCGTGTTGAGAAACTTGCGCAGATTGAATTCATTGATCTCGAGCTTTCCGCTCCAGCTCAGGGCGTCTTTGATATTGGCGGCCTCAAGTTTGCCGTCTGCCGTTAACTCATTGATTCCAATTGATAAATCATCAAGTGTGGCGGTTCCGGCTGCCACGTCCAGCGTCAGCAGTGTCGCCAGCGTCAGATCGACATTCAGTTTCGGCTCGGTGGCCGCTGAATGCAGGCTCATCGACAGTTGCACCGGTTTGCCCGGCCGCAGGGCGCCCGTTTTAAGTCGGAAGTCGCTCACGGTGAAGGATTGGCCGGTTTTCGCGTTACGAAAGGAGATATCTGCATCGGCGATGGTGAGTCCGCCGATCACTACACTTTCCAGCGCCACGCCAGCGTCGCCGCCCGGCGCGGGCTTGGCCGCGGCTTTCGCGTCGGTTTGTCCGGGTTCCAGCAGGTCTTCCCAGTTGCTGCGTCCGCTCTTGTCGATCTCCAGTCGCAGTCTGAGGCCGTTCAGGCTGACGGTGCCGACTTCAATGTTGCCGCTCAGCAGCGGCAGCAATTTCAGGCTCACCGCAGCATCGCTGATCTCCAGCATCTGCTGGTCGGTAAAGCCCTTGGCGTTGCCGACGCTCATCGCGCCCAGCTCGATCGCAATCCAGGGGAATAGTGACAGCTTGATATCGCCGGGAATGGCCAGTTTGCGGCCTGTTCTTGACTCTGCTGCAGATTGGATCTCGGGTTTGTACTTATTCACGTCCACAAGCAGCGGAATGGCCACCGCCGCGATGATTAGCAGCGCTAGCAGCGCGCCGATGATTTTAAATACCAGTTTCATAGATTTCCCACGGGCCCCGGGTTGAAAGCGAGCGCCAATACTAATCACCTCACAGGGATTTGCACCCTACAAATTAGTCCAAATAGTGTTTGACAGGTCGGGGTCTCATCATTACAATTCGCTCTCTTTTTTTCGGGCCCCCAACGTTTGTTGGCTTAGTTCCACCCGAAAACGAACGTATATTGGGGAGTCAGTCCGTTGCAAAACCAACGTATTCGCATTCGTCTCAAGGCTTTTGATCACAAGTTGATCGATGCCTCGACTTTGGAGATCGTGGATACCGCGAAGCGCACCGGTGCCCAGGTCCGCGGCCCGATTCCGCTGCCGACCAGAAAAGAGAAGTTCACCATTCTGGTTTCTCCGCACGTCAACAAAGATGCGCGAGATCAGTATGAGATCCGCACCCACAAGCGCCTGCTGGATATCGTTGAGCCAACCGAGAAGACGGTTGATGCCTTGATGAAGCTGGACCTTGCGGCGGGCGTAGAAGTGCAAATCAGCCTGGGCTAAGTTCCCGGGTTTTCGACAATTTGGTAAAAAACCTGCTGGCGCGTAGTGCTGGCTGTGTAACACACCTTCGGGTGTGGCCATAGAGGGTGTTAGCCCCGTACACGAGAGGTTGTAGCAATGACAATTGGTCTTGTCGGCCGCAAGAGCGGTATGACTCGCGTTTTTGGCGAAGACGGCGCATCGATTCCGGTTACGGTTATCGAAGTCGACCCGAATCGCGTTACCCGCGTAATGTCGGTTGAGTCCGATGGCTATTCAGCCATTCAAGTGACTACCGGTACCCGTAAAGCATCCCGTGTGTCTAAGGCCCGTGCCGGTGAGTTCGCGCGCAGCGGTGTTGCTGCCGGTCGCGGTCTCTGGGAATTTCGTGCCGACGACAGTGATGAGCTGCCGGAAGTCGGGGCTGAGCTGTCTGTCGATCGCTTCGAGGCGGGTCAGAAAGTCGATGTCACCGGGCAATCAAAAGGTAAGGGCTTTCAGGGCGGCGTCAAGCGCTGGAACTTCCGTATGCAGGATGCCACGCATGGCAACTCCCTGTCTCACCGGGCGCCGGGTTCGATCGGCCAGTGTCAAACCCCGGGTCGTGTATTCAAAGGTAAAAAAATGGCGGGCCATATGGGTTCCGAGCGCTGTACCACGCAGAGCCTGGAAGTGGTTCGTATCGACGCAGAACGCAATCTGATTCTGGTCAAGGGTGCTGTTCCTGGTGCGCCCGGCGGTGACGTGATTGTGCGTCCTGCAGTCAAGACAAAGTCTGCCTGAGGGTTTGGTAATGGAATTAAATATCGCATCCCCGGGCGATGGTGCAGCTGCCGGAACCGTTCAGGTTTCGGATATCACCTTCGGTCGTGAATTTAATGCGGATCTGGTGCATCAGGTAGTTACTGCCTGGTTGGCCGGTGCCCGCCAGGGTACCCGCGCGCAAAAGACGCGCTCTGAAGTGCGCGGCGGCGGTGCTAAGCCGTGGCGTCAAAAGGGTACAGGCCGGGCGCGTGCAGGCACCAGTCGCTCGCCGATCTGGCGTGCCGGTGGCGTAACGTTCGCCGCTAAGCCACAGGATTACTCGCAAAAAGTTAACCGCAAGATGTACCGCGCGGCATTGCGGACCCTGCTGTCTGAATTGGCCCGCAGCGAGCGTTTGGTGGTTGTTGAGGATATCGCTCTCGAGGAGCCGAAAACGCGCTTGCTGGTGCAGAAGCTCGGTGACTACGGTCTCGAAAGTGTGCTGATCATTACTGAGGATGTTTCTGAAAATCTGTACCTGGCTTCGCGCAATTTACACAAGGTTGATGTGCGCGACGTGAGTGCGATCGATCCGGTCAGCCTGTTGGCGTTCGACAAGGTTCTGGTCACCGTTCCTGCATTGAAGAAAATCGAGGAGTCGCTGGCATGAATCCGGAGCGCGTATACACGGTGCTACAGGCGCCGCATTTGTCGGAGAAGGCGAGCCTTGCCGGCGAGTCGGGCAATCAGTTTGTGTTCCGGGTTGCGGTTGATGCAACCAAGCGGGAAGTAAAGCTGGCTGTAGAAAAGTTGTTCAAAGTTAAGGTTAAGCAGGTGCGCACCCTCAATGTGAAGGGCAAGGTCAAGCGCAACCGGTTTGGTTTCTCGAAGAAGCCGGACTGGAAGAAAGCTTACGTCAGTCTGCACGAAGGTCATGATATTGACCTCGCAGTAGCCGACTAACGTTGATCCGATAAGGAAGAGATATTCGTCATGGCATTAGTTAAGAGTAAGCCGACATCGCCGGGTCGCCGTTTCCAGGTTCGGGTTGTTAATCCGGATTTGCACAAGGGCGAACCGTATGCGCCGTTGCTTGAGAAGAAGTCTAAGTCCGGTGGTCGTAATAACAACGGCCGGATCACCACGCGCCATATCGGCGGTGGTCACAAGCAGCATTACCGCGTAATAGATTTCAAGCGTAACAAAGACGGTATACCGGCGAAGGTTGAGCGGCTTGAGTATGATCCGAATCGCAGTGCTTTTATCGCGCTGGTTTTGTACGCAGATGGTGAGCGCCGCTACATTATCGCGCCGCGTAATCTTGCAGCTGGTGACGTGATTCAAAGTGGTGAGGATGCGCCGATTAAGCCGGGTAATGCAATGCCGCTGCGCAATGTGCCGGTCGGTAGTGTTGTGCACTGCATCGAGCTGAAGCCGGGCAAGGGTGCGCAGTTGGCGCGCAGTGCCGGTACATCGGTGCAGCTGGTTGCGCGTGAAGGTGCCCATGCCACGATTCGTCTGCGTTCAGGCGAGATGCGCAAAGTTTTGGTTGATTGCCGTGCAACGCTGGGCGAAGTGTCCAATAGCGAGCACAGCTTGCGTAAGTTGGGTAAGGCCGGTGCTGCGCGCTGGCGCGGTGTTCGGCCGACAGTTCGCGGTGTTGCTATGAACCCGGTCGATCACCCGCATGGTGGTGGTGAGGGTCGTACTTCGGGCGGTCGTCATCCGGTATCGCCTTGGGGTACGCCGACCAAGGGTTATAAAACGCGCAAAAATAAGCGTACCAATCACCTTATTGTTCGTGACCGCCGCAAGTAAGCGCCGTCACTGTAGAAGAGATTAGAGGAAGAGCCTGTGCCGAGATCGCTGAAAAAAGGACCGTTTATCGACCTGCATCTACTTAAGAAGGTAGAAGAGGCGGCTGCGAAAAATGATCGTCGCCCGATTAAGACCTGGTCGCGTCGGTCAATGATTGCGCCGGATATGGTTGGTTTAACGATCGCGGTACACAACGGTCGTCAGCATGTTCCGGTACTGGTTTCCGAAGACATGGTGGGACATAAATTAGGCGAATTCGCAGCGACCCGTACTTTTAAGGGACACGTTGCGGACAAGAAGACCCGCTAAGCGCGGTCTGAAGTCAGGAGAAAATGATGGAAGTTAGTGCGCGGTTAAAAGGTGCTCAGATATCAGCCCAGAAAGTGCGGCTGGTAGCGGACCAGATTCGGGGTAGAGGCGTTGAGAATGCGCTGGATATCCTCGCTTTTAATCCGCAGAAAGGTGCGGCCATTGTGCGGAAGTTGCTGAACTCGGCAATTGCGAACGCAGAGCACAATGAAGGCGCTGATGTTGACGAGCTGAAGGTTTCGACCATCTTCGTTGACGAAGGAACAACTATGAAGCGGCTTATGCCGCGTGCGAAGGGGCGTGCGGATCGCATTTTGAAGCGTTCGTGTCATATCACCATCAAAGTAGCTGACGGCGAAGGCTGAGGCAGGAGAGCGACCATATGGGTCAGAAAGTACATCCAACCGGTATCAGACTGGGCATTGTTAAAGAGCATAACTCTATCTGGTATGCAGATAAGAAGAATTATGCCAACCAGTTGATTACGGACCTGGAAGTTCGTGAATACCTGATGAAGAAGCTTGAGCCTGCGTCGGTGAGTCGTGTGGTCATTGAGCGTCCGGCACAGACAGCGCGGATCACTATTCATACGGCGCGCCCGGGTATTGTGATCGGTCGTAAAGGTGAAGATGTAGAGAAGCTGCGCAAAGATTTAACGGCGCGTATGAAGGTGCCGGTACATATCAATATCGAAGAGGTGCGTAAGCCTGATATTGATGCGAAGTTGGTTGCAATGAATGTTGCTCAGCAGTTGGAGCGCCGCGTGATGTTTCGTCGCGCGATGAAGCGCGTAGTGCAAAATGCGCTTCGCCAAGGTGCGGAAGGCATCAAGATTCAGGTCAGCGGCCGTTTGGGTGGTGCTGAGATTGCCCGCCGGGAATGGTATCGCGAAGGTCGCGTGCCGTTGCACACACTGCGGGCTGATATCGACTACGCGACCCATGAAGCGCAGACGACTTACGGCATTCTGGGTATCAAAGTCTGGATCTTTAAAGGCGAGATCCTCGACAACGAAGAGAAGCAGTCGGCCTGATTCCGGCTCGTTAATAGAAATAGTTAGGGTTTAAACCATGTTACAGCCGAAGCGCACAAAGTTTCGCAAGCAGATGAAGGGCCGCAACCGCGGGCTTGCACATCGCGGTAGCAAAGTCAGTTTCGGCGAGTTCGGGCTGAAAACGCTGGTGCGTGGCCGTATTACTGCGCGCCAGATCGAAGCAGCACGTCGGGCGATGACGCGTCACATTAAGCGTGGCGGGAAAATCTGGATCCGTGTGTTTCCGGACAAGCCTATTACCCAAAAGCCGTTAGAAGTCCGGCAGGGTAAGGGTAAGGGTAATGTCGAGTATTGGGTGGCGCAGGTGCAGCCCGGCAAGGTGCTCTACGAAGTTGAAGGTGTGTCAGAAGAATTGGCACGGGAAGCACTGCAGTTGGCTGCGGCCAAGCTGCCGGTGCGAACTGAATTTGTAAAACGCACGGTGATGTAATGAAAACGGCAGAATTACGAGAAAAGTCTGTTGAAGAACTGAGCGAAGAGCTGTTGAAGCTCCGCGCAGAACAGTTCCGCAACAAGATGCAGCAGGGAACCGGTCAGCTGGGGCAGTCGCACCTGTTGAAGGTGGCCCGTCGTGATATCGCCAGGGTAAAGACTGTGCTGAACGAAAAGGCGGCTAAGTAATGGCAGAGCAAAACACTACCGATAGCGCACGTACCGCGACCGGAAAAGTAGTTAGTAACAAGATGGAAAAGACGGTCACTGTACTGATCGAGCGTCGGGTTAAGCATCCCGTATACGGTAAGTACATGACCCGCTCTTCGAAGATTCATGCCCACGATGCAGATAATGCCTGCAACATGGGAGATGTTGTGACTGTGCAGGAATGCCGGCCAATATCGAAGCACAAGTCGTGGAAGTTATTGTCCATCGACGAAGTGGCGCTGCAGTCGTAAGCGTAAATTAAGAAAGCATTTAGTTAACGGGAATTAGAACTGGCGCGCATAGGCGTGGCGGGTCTGGAGTGAAACATGATTCAGACAGAGAGTTATTTAAACGTCGCCGATAACAGCGGCGCGCGCCGGGTAATGTGCATCAAGGTGCTCGGTGGTTCGCACCGTCGTTATGCAAGGGTCGGCGACCTGATTAAAGTTACCGTCAAGGAAGCGATTCCCCGCGGTAAGGTTAAGAAGGGGCAGGTGATGACTGCGGTTGTTGTCCGTACCAAGAAGGGCGTTCGTCGCGGCGATGGCTCGGTAATCAGGTTTGATGATAACGCAGCGGTACTGCTGAACCAGCAGAATGCACCGATCGGTACCCGTATATTCGGACCGGTCACCCGCGAGCTTCGCGGTGAGAAGTTTATGAAGATCATTTCGCTGGCGCCGGAAGTGCTTTGAACCGGCAGTAGCAACAGGAAAAGAGTGATGCGGAAAATTAAGCGGGAAGACCAGGTAATAGTTATCGCCGGCAAAGACAAGGGCCGTAGCGGTAGTGTGCGTAAGGTGCTCGATGACGATCGTTTGATTGTTGCGGGTATTAACGTTGCGAAAAAGCACGAGCGTCCGAACCCGAATGCGGGTGTGCAGGGTGGTATCGTTGATAAGGAAATGCCGATACAGATTTCCAATGTTGCGATTTTGAACCCGGAAACTAACAAGGCTGACCGTGTTGGTTTCAAGATTGAAGATGGTAAGAAATTCCGGATTTTTAAATCCAACGGCAAGCAGATTGACGCCTGATTGATATCGGGCTGTTGAGGGTAAACAAATGACCAAGTTGCAAAAGTTGTATGAGGAAGAGCTGCGCGAACGGCTCAAAACCGAGCTGGGCCTCGACAACATCATGGAAGTGCCGCGCGTCACCAAGATCACGCTGAATATGGGCGTGGGTGAAGCGGTTGGCGACAAAAAAGTGATGGAGCACGCTGTTAAGGATATGCAGGCGCTCAGCGGCCAGAAGCCGGTTGTCACGCTGTCGCGCAAGTCTATCGCCGGGTTCAAAATCCGCGATGGCTGGCCTGTTGGTTGCAAAGTTACGCTGCGTCGTGAGCGCATGTACGAATTTATGGACCGTCTGGTTTCTATCGCAATACCGCGGATTCGCGATTTTCGTGGCCTTAGCCCCAAGTCTTTTGATGGTCGGGGCAACTACGCGATGGGTGTGACAGAGCAGATTATTTTCCCCGAAATTGATTACGATCGGGTAGACACGTTGCGCGGTATGGATATCACCATCACCACAACAGCGCGCACGGATGATGAAGGCCGCGCATTGTTGCGTGCATTTAATTTCCCGCTGAAAGCCTGATCGACGAGGATCACCGCAAGCTATGGCTAAGAAATCTATGAAAGCGCGCGAACTGAAGCGCGAGCGCACAGTCGCTAAGTACGCAGCGAAGCGTGCTGAGCTGAAGAGCACTATTTTGAGCGTTACCGCTTCTGATGAAGAGAAGTGGGATGCGCAGGAAAAGCTGCAGAAATTGCCGCGTAACGCGAGCCCGTCTCGTTTGCAGCGTCGCTGCCAGATTACCGGTCGCCCACATGGCGTTTACCGTAAGTTCGGCCTTTGCCGGAATAAGCTACGCGAAGCAGCAATGCGTGGTGATGTTCCTGGTCTCGTGAAGTCAAGCTGGTAGGGCTGGAGAAGAATTATGAGTATGCAAGATCCTATTGCGGATATGTTGACCCGCATTCGTAACGCGCAGATGGCCGGAAAGAAAGTTGTGTCTATGCCGACTTCTAAGGTGAAAGTCGCATTGGCCGAAGTGCTGCGGGAAGAGGGCTATATTTCCGCCTGTTCAGTTGAGCAGGGCCCCAAGCCTCAGCTCAATATTGAGCTGAAGTATTTTGACGGCAAGCCGGTTATCGCGGAAATCCACCGCACCAGCCGTCCGGGTCTGCGCTCTTATAAAGCGAAAGATGAAATTCCGACAGTACGCGGTGGTCTTGGTGTTGCAGTAGTTTCCACCAGTCGTGGTGTCATGAGTGACCGCGCTGCGCGCGCTGCCGGTATCGGTGGCGAAGTTCTGTGTACGGTTTTCTAAAGATCGAACGGGAAGTTAGACGATGTCCAGAGTAGCAAAAAGCCCGGTCGAAATACCCGGCGGCGTTGAGGTTAAGCTCAGCGCAAGTGAGGTTTCTGTCAAGGGTGCCAAAGGTACGCTTGTTCTGCCGCTGTCCTCGTTGGTAGCGGTGAGCCAGGAAGACAATGCGCTGACGTTTGCCCCTAGCGGTGAAGATCGTCAGGGTTGGGCGATGGCGGGTACTACCCGCGCATTGGTCAACAATATGGTGGTCGGGGTCAGCGCCGGTTTTGAGCGCAAACTGCAGCTCAATGGTGTTGGCTATCGTGCCGCGGCAAAAGGCAAGACGCTAAACCTGACGCTCGGATTTTCGCATCCGATTGATTATGTGTTGCCGGAAGGTGTCACAGCGGACACGCCGACGCAGACAGAAATTGTCCTGCAATCAGCAGATAAGCAATTGCTTGGGCAGGCGGCCGCCGAGATTCGTGCGTTCCGTCCGCCGGAGCCGTACAAAGGTAAGGGTGTTCGTTATGCGGACGAGTATGTCCGCCGTAAAGAAGCGAAGAAGAAATAGGTAAGACCATGAGTATCAAAAACGATGCCAGACTGCGCCGCGCCCGTCGCGCCCGCGCAAAAATTAAGCAGCTGGGTGTGCCGCGTTTAACGGTTCATCGCAGCCCGCGCCACATCTATGCACAGGTTTTCAATGCCGATGGCAGTCAGGTGCTGGCCAGCGCATCGACGCTGGACAAGGATTTGCGTGGTGGCGGTACCGGGAATATCGACGCGGCGACCAAGGTCGGCGCTATGATCGCGGAGCGTGCGAAAGCCGCCGGCGTGACATCAATAGCCTTCGATCGTGCAGGTTATCAATACCACGGCCGGGTCAAGGCCCTGGCAGACGCTGCCCGTGCTGGCGGCCTGGAATTCTGAGGTAGATCATGGCATTTCAACAGGATAAAGACCGGGCTAATAGCGAAGGCCTGCAGGAAAAACTGGTACAGGTTAACCGTGTTGCCAAAGTGGTAAAAGGTGGCCGGATCTTCGGCTTCACCGCGCTCACCGTGGTTGGCGACGGTAACGGTAAGGTCGGCTTTGGCCGCGGCAAGGCGCGTGAAGTGCCGGTTGCAATCCAGAAGGCAATGGAAGCAGCGCGTCGCAACATGATTCAGGTTGATCTGAACGGCGATACTATTCAATACCCGGTCAAGGCGCGTCATGGCGCGTCCAAGATCTACATGCAGCCAGCCTCTGAAGGTACGGGTGTTATCGCCGGTGGCGCAATGCGCGCAGTGCTGGAACTGGCAGGCGTACATAACGTATTGGCCAAGTGCTACGGCTCAACAAACCCGGTCAATGTGGTGCGGGCGACGTTTAACGCATTGCGTGAAATGAGTTCACCGGATCAGGTCGCGGCGAAGCGCGGCAAAACTGTTGAAGAAATCCTCGGTTAAACCCGGGTAGAAAACAGAGCGGATATAGAGCAATGGCTAGCAAAATTAAAGTGACCCAGACAAAGTCGGCAAGCGGCCGCTTAAAGAAGCATCGTGCCTGTGCGCATGGTCTCGGGTTGCGTCGTATCGGACATACCGTTGAAGTAGAAGATACGCCTTCGGTACGCGGCATGATTAACAAGATCACTTACATGATCAGTGTAGAGGAATAGGGGCATGGAAACCGAACTCGGTTTAAATACGCTGTCACCGGCGCCCGGAAGCAAGCAGGCGCGAAAGCGTGTTGGTCGTGGTATTGGCAGCGGCAGCGGCAAAACCTGTGGCCGTGGTCACAAAGGCCTGAAATCACGCTCAGGTGGCTCGGTTCGCCCGGGTTTTGAAGGCGGCCAGATGCCGCTACAAAAGCGTTTGCCTAAATATGGCTTCACCTCGCGCATCGCCCGAGTCACGACGCAGATTCGCAGTGCGGAACTCAACAAGATTGACGGTGACGTGATTGATCTGGACGCGCTGAAGCGCGCCGATCTGGTCAACACCAATATATTGCGGGCTAAGGTGTTTCTGGCGGGTGAAGTAACCCGGGCAGTGACTTTGAAAGGCATTGCGGTCACCAAGGGTGCGCGCGAGGCTATCGAAAAAGCCGGCGGCAAGATCGAAGAGTAATCGGGAATGGCCAAGCAACCACAATTAAGCGGCAATCAGGCCGGCATGAGCGAGCTCCTCTCTCGCTTACGCTTTGTGCTGCTCGCTATAATTGTGTATCGCATTGGTACGCATATTCCTGTGCCCGGGATCAATCCGGTGCAGCTTGCAGCGCTGTTTAATCAGAATCAGGGCACCATCCTGGGTTTGTTTAATATGTTTTCCGGCGGTGCGCTGGAGCGGATGAGTATTCTCGCGCTCGGCATCATGCCTTACATCTCTGCGTCGATCATCATGCAGCTGATGTCCGCGGTAAGTCCGACGCTGGAGGCGCTGAAGAAGGAAGGTGAGGCGGGGCGTCGCAAGATCAGCCAATACACCCGTTATTTCACGGTAGTGCTCGCGTTGTTGCAGGGAACCGGCATGACCGTGGGCATGGCTAATCAGGGGCTGGCGTTCAGCACAGATTTTGTATTTTATTTTGTCGCGGTCGCTTCATTGGTTACCGGTGCGGTATTTATGATGTGGCTCGGTGAGCAGGTCACTGAGCGTGGTGTGGGTAACGGCATCTCGCTGCTGATTTTTGCAGGTATTGTTGCGGGCCTGCCTTCAGCCATCGGCCAGTCGCTCGAATCAGCGCGTCAGGGTGAGCTTAATATTCTGGTGCTGCTAGGCATTCTGGTGCTGGCCATCGCGGTTGTATATCTGGTGGTATTTATCGAGCGTGGGCAGCGCCGGATTACGGTTAACTATGCCAAGCAGCAGCGCGGCAAACAGATGGTGCAGGGGCAGCAGAGCCACCTGCCGCTGAAAGTGAATATGGCCGGCGTTATACCCGCTATTTTCGCGAGTTCTATATTGCTGTTTCCTGCGTCGATTGCGCAGTGGTTCGGTCAGGCCAGCGAAGGTATGGAGTGGTTGCAGGAAGTGTCCCTGGCGATCGGTCCGGGCCAGCCGCTGAATATTTTATTGTTCACCGCGCTGATTATTTTCTTCTGCTTCTTCTACACCGCGCTGATGTTTAATCCTGACGATGTAGCGGACAACCTGAAGCGCTCGGGGGCATTTTTACCCGGTATTCGCCCCGGTCAGCATACGGCGAAGTACATAGACGGCGTACTCACACGTTTAACAATGTTCGGTTCCATCTATATCGCGCTGGTGTGCCTGCTGCCGCAGTTTCTGGTGGTGATGTGGAATGTACCGTTTTATCTGGGCGGAACCTCATTGCTGATTGTGGTGGTAGTGGTAATGGATTTTATGGCACAGGTGCAGTCTCACCTGATGTCACAGCAGTACGATTCGGTCATGAAAAAGGCCAATTTGAAAAACTACGGTCGTAAATAGTCCGCAGTCCTGGAGAGTAGAGATGAAAGTCAGAGCGTCTGTAAAGAGAATATGCCGCAACTGCAAGGTTGTTAAGCGCAAGGGCGTGGTGCGGGTGATTTGTAAGACCGAGCC